>JARGFZ010000008.1 GCA_029210965.1 bacterium
CACCAGAGCCACAGCCAGGGGCGCAAGGGGATACTTCAGCTTTTTCATAATGTACCCGACGACACCGAAGACGAGGGCCGCATCGCACTTCGGCAAACGAAAACCCAACGACTTGCACACTCCACGAACGTGGTTGACAAGCTTTGTCCGCGTCTCCATCAGTACCCGACGGCTTCGGATCACCACCAAACCCGCCTGACGCTGTTCACTATGGATCGCCACAGGGTGCAAAAGCTTCGGATCCGAACGGGCAAGACGAGCCAGCATCTCGGCGTCTACACGATCGCTCTTGTCATCGTTCTGGTAGATGCTACGAACCTTCCTGGGGTTGGCCAGAATCACCTCGTGACCAAGCCCCTCCAATAATCGGCCGATCCATGGGGAGTGTGTCCCCACTTCAAAAGCCACGCGGACTCTATCCATCTCACTAAAACGACGCCTTAGACCGTGAGGAGTCGTCGGAACCTTGCTCTCCTCTTCAACCTCACCGTCCATCCCCAAAACGCAAAGGTGACTGTAGCGATCTGATACATCCATTCCAACTACCCGTGTGATATTATTATCCATGGCCGGTACCTCCCGTGTCTTTGGGGCCTTCGGGACCCCGTTAAAAGTTGGGAGCTATTTTAGCATCCCGTTGACAGGTGGTACCGGCCTACTTCATCCCATCTGTGGTGAAAAACATCGTCTTAATAATAACCGCGCTGTTCCCCAAAACTTAAGCTTTCCTCTGCGTATCTTCGCGCACTCTGCGTTAAAACCGATCTTTAAAACAATCCGTAAATTGTTTCCCCACAAAACCTGCACTTCCCGTTCACCACATCGTTTCTCAATATCCGGTATCCGTACCGATCAATGACAAGTTTACCGCAGGAAGGACAGAAAGTGTCCTCCCCCGGGTCCCCGGGAACGTTACCGGTATAAACGTATTGCAGACCAGCGTCCAGTGCCGTCTCCCGGGCACGCTGCAGGGTCTTTACCGGGGTGGGCGGCAGGTCCTTGAGCTTGTACATGGGTGTGAAGCGGGAGAAGTGGATGGGGACTTCCTCCCCCAGTTCGGAAACCATCCATCGGCACATCTCCCGTATCGTGGTCATGTCATCGTTTAAATTGGGAACAATGAGGTTCGTGACCTCCAGGATGACCCCCTCTTCCCGCGTGGTCACGAGGGTGTTTTGAACTGCCCTCAGGTTCCCGAAACACACCTCCCGGTAGTACTTTTCGGTGAACCCTTTCAGATCCACATTAGCGCCGTCCACCACCTGGCATAACTGCCGCAGAGGATCTTTGTTGATGAAGCCGGCGGTGACCATAATGTTCCTGATCCCCCTCTCTTTCGCCAGAGCGGAGGTGTCATGGACGTATTCATAAAAGACAACCGGTTCCGAATAGGTGTAGGCGATGGAGGCGCAACCGGACTTTACCGCCAGTGCGACCGCTTTTTCCGGGGGCAGGTCTGTGTTGTTGGCGTCCTCGGGATCGGTCTGGGAGATCTCCCAGTTCTGGCAGAAGAGGCAGTGAAGGTTGCACCCTGCTGTGGCTACGGAGAAGGCTCCAGAGCCCGGAAGGAAGTGGAACATGGGCTTCTTCTCCACGGGGTCCACGTGCACTGCGCACACCTTCCCGTAGACCAGGGAATACAGCTTTCCCTCATCGTTGTACCTGACCCGGCAGTCCCCACGCTGGCCGGGGGCCAGGCGACAGGACTTCGGGCAGAGGGTGCACTCAACGGATCTCGGTTGTGTCAGCCCCAGCATAGTCTTTCCTGTAGTAGATCGCTTCAGTACGTCCCACGTTGCCGTGCTGGATCTGCTGCTTAAGAAGTTTCATGTCGACAAAAGGCAGGTCCGCTATCGGATATCGGGAGGTTATCTCCCGGTGCCAGCCCGTCAGGAGTACGAGCAGCAGCGTCAGTCCCAGAAGGAGGGCGGCGACGGCCGGTGGAAGTTGTCTATACCGTTTCATCGGCTTTTCCGTCCCCGGGTCTTGCGAACCTGCTCAAAATGGAAAGCAGCGTTCCTGTGGGACACATGGTATTGCACCAGAAGCGTCTTAAAAACATGGACATTATTAGAGTAAAGGTAACCATCACCCACATAATTGAGGTTAGCCTGAGGGAAAAAAGGCTGAAAAACGGTTCCACTTCGGTGAACCCTTCCCAACCTGTCCACGTTGCCAGGAAGAGGAGGAGAGCAAGTACCAGGCGCCTGATGTTGGGGAGGTGTTCCACGATACCGGGGGTGAAGTTCAACTGCCAGGGAGAAATCCGGGCTGCCAACTGCTGAAGGGCCCCGAAGGGACAGACCAAACGGCAGTATGCTCTGCCCTGAAGAGGCAGGGATATGAGGACATACAGAAAAATGAGGATCAGAAGGGTGTTTTCAGGGCCGGGCAGTTTAAGGGTCAGGATCCTGGACAGGGCAGAAAGAGTGAGGGGTGTGTTGAGGATAAACCCGATCCCCACCAGGTTGAGGACCATGACCACCTCCCTGAATGGTTTCCGCTTCCGGGCAAACCCTGCCAGCAGGGACATGCCCAGGAGCAGGGCGATTGTAATAGTCTTCCAGTCAGTCCACAGGTTTTTCCCAGGGATAACGGGAGGAGGCACCTCTATTCCAAACAGGGACCGGGCTGCCAGAGAGGAAGCCTCCCTGATGTCCCTGATGATCGCATGGGAGGATATTGTTGCCCCGGATATTGTGTCGATCTCAGGGAAGGGCCTGGAAAGATCCAGCCTGGTCATATCATCGATGAGGCCGGAATCGATGATCATGTTCATATAGTATGGTGTTTCCTTGTGCCGTACCGTAACCGCCTGGGTGATCCTGCCCTTTTCTGTTATTCCCACAGCCACGCCGATCTCTCCCAGATACCCCCTGACCGCAGGTGATATGGTATCTGTGACGATGATGGCTCCGATGAGTTTGCCCTTGGCATCGAGAGCCTTGAAGTGAAAAAAAGGTTCCTTGCTTTTTTCAGTGCTGGCTGCGTCGGGAAACACTGCCAGGAGGGTGCCGTTGGATAGAGGGTGAGGCGGCGCGAGGATGTCAAGAAATCCAAAAACCAGGCAACCGACAGCGATAACCAGGACAAGGACCCAGGTCAAGGTGGTCCATCTGGCCAGCAAGCCGGTTTCCTTATCGTAGCGGCCCACAGGCATCAGGTCAGTGTCAGGGATGGAATAATGGTGTCTCGTGTGTCCAGAGTCAGGAGCCGGTTGTATTCAGCCAGGGGGAATGTGTCTGTCAGGAGAGATGCCAGGGAGTCCCCGTAAAGATCTGATAGCTCGGTTAAATCTCTTACTGCCAACTCGAAGGCGTCCCTGCCGGCCTTGATGCTCCCGAAGATCACCTGATTTCCCACGACCATGCGTGTAAAGACCCGGTTTATGTCCACCTCCGGGATCTTTTCCTTAGAATCGTGATCGGGAACTCCGATGATCGCCATGACGGCGTTGGGGCCCATAAACGGCATCACGCTTATCATGTACTCCGGATCGCCGGTGGTTTCGAACAACTGTTGAAAGCTGTATCCGGTCTTTATAAGGCGCGGTATGGGTATGCGGGATGTGTTGATGTACTCAAGGTCGAGGGGTTCGAGGATCCTGGAGCGAATGTCGTCAGATTCTCTGCGGCAGAAGACGGTTAACCTGTAACCGTACAAGCTCAAAAGGTAGGCCATCATGATGCCGACCGATCCCATACCTGTTATCAGTGCGCTGGGAACGACATCAATCGACTCGTGGTAACAATAAAAATTGTACCGTTTGATTATCTGGATCGCCTCCTGGTGGGCTTTTTCCGCGACGCTTAAATGTGTCAGCAGCAGGGCAAGGTCCTCGAGCTGGGGCGGGATCTTGATCAGGTAGCGTCCGTGTACCGCCATAAAGTCCCTGGCAAAGCCGTGAGCACCCGAAATGCCTGAATCCTGGTAGCGATCGGGATGGGGGCATAGATCGGACCTGGCATCAATACAACGGCGGCAGTCCCTGCGGATCGTGGGTACCACGATATCCCCCGGTTCAAACTCCTTGACCATGGAACCGATCTCGACCACCTTTCCCACAGCAACGTGTCCCGGGATGATAAAATCATCTCCCTCCGGCATTGTGGCGCTCTTGTCTTTCAGGAGCAGGCGGTCACGGCGTGTGAAGGCAACCCGCGTGATCCGGACCAGTATCTCGTCGGCCTCAAGGGGCTGTATCGGGAAATCCACAAGGCGTATTCCACCGTCTGATGGGAAATAAGCGAGGGCTCTGGTGGTCTGGCTTGTCATGAAACTTATTATAGCAGGTATTGGTAGGGCCCGTGCACCTCGTAATCGAAAAAAATGATAACGGAGCTATATTAGGAGGTTGAATTTTTCGAGGTACCTTTCGACTGGACGAAGAATTCCGGATTCCGAATTGATCATTCCGAATCAAGGTCAAAAAAATTCTCAATCAGGAATCCTAAATTATCAATCGCTCTTGTTGCCATTTAAATTTAGATTCCCTAGTATGTCGCGGTATTCCCTAATATGTCGTGGCGTTCTCACCGTATCTTATATTTTCCATG
This sequence comes from bacterium, assembly GCA_029210965.1. Classification (NCBI taxonomy): domain Bacteria; species bacterium. The sequence continues at coordinate 4,557 of JARGFZ010000008.1, forward strand.
ATATAGGCCGGTGTGCTCCAGGGGCCTGCCAAAGGATCACTCCAGGCTTCCAGGCAACCCTATGGTCGGAGGTCCAGGTGGATTTTTCAACTGCGCGCAGCACTCTTGGTTTTTTCCTGATTGCAATCATCGGGTTGCTTGTCACACCGATTCCTGCCCATCCAGGGGAGACAGGCCTTACGCCCGTTCCGGGGGAGTATTCGAACCCTATTACCGTGACCTTCAATGTTCCTGAAGATACACACATATATTACACCCTGGACGGCTCAGAACCCAGTGGCAACTCATCGATCTTCAAGGGCCCGGTAGCTATTGAGGATGATACGGTTATCCGTTACTTTACTGTCCATTCCAGTGGTTTGCGGAGCAGTGTCCAGGAAGCGTTCTACCGTATCAGGCTCCAGAAGCCTTTCGAGGGCGAACTGAGGACTGTGGCAGAGCCTCCTGCTGGAATGAACTCAAAACGCGTCAGAGTCACGCTGTCCACCAAGGAAGGAGCGACGATCTATTACACCATCGATGGTTCCGATCCCTCCACCGACAGTAACAGTTACAGGATGCCCATAGTCCTTACAGTGGATACACAGTTGAAGTTTTTTGCCATGGACACGGATGGGTCCAGGGAGTCGATCAGGGAGGAGTTCTACAGGTTCAAGCTTGCCGATCAAATGCTGGACACGACCCCCCCCGAGGCCAGTATTACCCCCCTGCCGGAGAATTACCGCGCCGGGGATTTTATCAGGCTGACAGCCAATGAGAAATCGGAGGTCTACTACACTCTGGACGGGACAGAGCCCACAGAGGGGTCGGTAAAATACGAGGGTCCGTTCTGGCTGACCCAGAGTTCGGAGCTCAGGTTCCTTGCTGTGGACGAGAGCGGGAATCAGAGCAGGACCTACAGTGAGACCTTTCATCTTGATAAGGATGCGCCGTCATCTGAGGCATTTCCTGCAACCGGTCTTTACACCTCTCCCCTGACAGTGAAGATCAACGTATCAGATGCCGATGCCCGGACCCATTACACTATCAACGGTCTTCCTCCTACCACCAACTCTCCCCAATACATGGAACCACTGGTGCTCAGGAAAGATACTGTTCTCCAGTTTTTTTCCGTGGACCCCTTCGGCAACAGTGAAGCGTTAAAAAAGGAGACATACCTCTTCGATGATGCTGCGCCTGTAACTATTGCTGATCCTCCTGGCGGTGATTATGTTCCGCCCATAAACGTCACTCTCCGCACCGAGGAATCGGCCAGAACGCATTATAGCCTGGACGGATATGACCCTGACACGGAAAGTCCCATCTATTTTTCAGGTTTTTCCTTCAGCAGACCTGCCACGCTGAAATTCTTTTCCATGGACAGTGCCGGGAATAGGGAAAATATTCAGACTCACGAATACGGGTTGGTGAGTGGAGTATGGCTAAGGTTCGCCAGAGGAGTTTACCTGATACCCAGCATCACAGATGGCAAAACTTTCTGGATGGGATCGGAATCTGGGCTGGCAGTCTACCATGTCGGCTCAGGGGAAAGGGTTTTCATGGGGGAAGGGGAAGGGCTCCTGGGAACCAGTATCAATGATCTTGTTCTCGATGAGAAGGGAGACCTGTGGATCGCCACCGATCGGGGTCTCAATCACTTGCGCCCCGATGGAGGTTTTACACATTTTACCCGTGACGAGGGTCTGCCCGACAGGGAGGTTCTCTGCCTGGGAGTGGACAGGGATGGGAGCATATGGGCAGGAACCAATAAGGGGGTTTCCCGCATCAAGGATGGTGTTGTCCATGAGACTCTTAGAGCAGCGGATGGCCTGCCCCACGATACCGTCCTCTCCATTGCCGTGGACTACTCCGGTAATAAATGGTTTGGCACCATGAAGGGCTTGGCCAAATTCACAGGAAGTGAATTGCGGATCTATACCAAAGACAGCGGGATGATCAATGACGAGGTCCGAACTGTGGCCATTGATAAGGACTGGAATACCTGGGTGGGGACTCCAAGGGGTGTGTCTGTTTTCGACAGGGAAGAGTGGGTGAGCTTCACGAAAAATGACGGTCTTCCTGGAAACGCTGTCGTAATGGTTGCGCCCGACCCTGACGGAGAGGTGTGGGTTGCCACCCGAACGGGAGTAGCCCGCTATTCCAATGGAGAGTGGATAAAAGAGAATCCTCCTTGATCTCCTGGATCAAGGAGGATTTTGTGAACGGTTAACAGTGAATCGTGAACAGTAATTAAACGCAACCTGAGGGGCCAAACGGCCCCTGTTTTATTTTTTTAATTCACCCTTCACCTTTCACTATTCACGGTAAACGGAGCACTTTCAGCGAGGCTCCGTTTTCATCTTGACAACCATCTTTTCCCTGTTCTATAAAGTCAACTCTCACTAAACACTTTGGTACATGTTGTTAAACACTGCAGTTGTACCTGCCTCGGGTCAAACCGGGGTTTTCGAAAGTGTATTAACGCTATGGAAATCGGGAAAAAAATAAAAAGGCTCCGCCTTGCCAACGATCTGACCCAGGACGAGCTGGCTCTAAGGTCCGATCTGACCAAAGGGTTCATCTCTCTTCTGGAAAGGGACCACACATCCATATCCATCGAAGCTTTGGCCCAGGTGCTGGAGGTTTTCGGGTCCAGTTTGTCGGAATTTTTCAAAGATCTGGAAATGGGTGAGCAGAAAGTGGTGTTTCGTGCAGGGGACAGGGTGCTGGTCCAAGGGGAGGGAGAAGAGGAAACCATAGAACTTCTGATCCCGGGCGCACAGCGGAACATGATGGATCCCGTTCTGGTGACCATCGAGCCAGGGAAGGCCTCAACGGACAGCGGTCATGAGGGGGAGGAGTTCGGGATGGTCCTTTCCGGAAGCGTCATCCTGGAGATGGAGGGGCACAAGCACCAGCGTATAGGCAAGGGAGAGTGTTTTTATTTCAAGGCCGACAGGCCTCATGCAGTTGTCAACAGGGGCAAGAGAACCGCTAACGTACTATGGGTCGTATCACCTCCGGTTTACCACTAATCCGGGAGGCCGTATCCTTGAAAGGGATGAGTTATGAAATCACTGGGCAGGCATATACTGGTTGAGTTCTACGATTGCGATCCCGTGGCCCTGGACGATCTGAGCCTGGTGGAAAGGTCCATGAAGGAGGCTGCTGTCGCAGCCGGGTCCACCATCGTCGATTCTGTCTTCAGGAGGTTCGCGCCTCACGGCATAAGCGGGGTCGTGGTCATTGCCGAATCCCATCTTGCCATCCATACCTGGCCGGAATACGGCTATGCTGCTGTCGACCTCTTTACCTGCGGAGAAAAGGTGGACCCGTGGGCGGCACACGATCATCTGCAGGATGTCTTCCGTGCCCGTGACTCCGAATACAAGGAGGTGCCCAGGGGAGAGCTGCGAGTTCTGGGTGAAAACGCGTGTCACAAACCAAAGGGCAGTTTAGGCCCCGTTCCACACCAGGCAGGATGATGATCACTCGAATACCGGACGCCTATTTTTTTGCCAAGGGTGCATCCGAAGGATATATGCCTCTGAACGCTTTTGACGGTGCTCTCCTGGCTTCAGGTATCGGTAATACGAACCTGGTCAAAATGAGCAGTATCGTCCCACCCGGTGCCCGGCTTATCGAACCGGTTTCAATTCCCTACGGCGCACTTGTTCCTGTGGCCTACGCTTCCATCACAAGCAGTCTCAAGGGTCAGACCATCTCGGCGGCGGTGGCAGCAGCGTTTCCGGAGGATCGGTCCATGCCCGGACTCATCATGGAGTACAGCGCCACAGGTCCTTCAGAGGAGATAGAGCAGATCTGCTGTGATATGGCTGCCCACGGCCTCGGGATGAGAGGCCTCAAGGTTGGCCGTATTGAGAGCGCTGCGGTTTCCCATAATGTTGACAGTGTGGGAGCTGCTTTTGCAGCTGTTGTCCTCTGGACAAAAGATGATGATGTAGGGGTATAGAATTTTCCAGCTTCCTTGTTTTCCCTCCCCCACCCTTAATTTTTTTGTGAGGTTAGCTGAAATGGGCATTTGGTACACCGAAAAACATACTCCCCATTGCGGGATCACCATAGAGGTGAAGAAAAGCATCTACTACGGTGAGAGTGATTTCCAGACCCTGGAGATCCTGGACACTTTCGAGTTCGGACGGGTGTTGCTTCTCGATGGAGTGGTGATGCTTACCGAGCGCGATGAATTCGTCTATCACGAGATGCTGACTCACGTTCCGCTCAACACTCACCCCTCCCCTGAGAAGGTCCTGGTGATCGGTGGTGGAGATGGGGGGACGGCCAGGGAGGCGCTCAAACATCCACAGGTCAAGGATGTCACCCTGGTGGAGATCGACCGCATGGTGGTGGAGGCTGCTCTTACGCATCTGCCCGGCATCAGTGAGGGGCTCAGGGACCCCCGCACGAGGATCGTTTACGACGACGGGGTGCGGTTTGTTGCCGACGCTCCCCCGGGTAGTTATGATGTAATACTTGTAGACTCTACCGATCCCGTTGGCCCTGCCGAGGCGCTTTTTTCAGAGGATTTCTTTCGAAACTGTGCAAATGCACTTGGGCCTGATGGTGTATTCGCATGCCAGTCAGAATCTCCCTTTTACCATCTGCCCTTCATGGTCGATATATTCAGGCGGGTGGACGGGATCTATCCGAAAGTGGCGTTCTACCTCGCTGCTGTGCCTACCTACCCCAGTGGAAACTGGAGTTTCCTCATGGGTTCCAGGGCAGGGGGAACACCTTTTCCACAGTGCCGGGAGCATGTCCAACTGCAGACCAAATACTACGATCAGCACATTCATCTTGCCAGTTTTGCCCTTCCGCGGTACCTGGCTGAAGCCCTGACCAAATGAACACCCACCAGCGCTACCTTGGAGCGGACTGCAGCGTCGATGAAGCCGATGTCGTATTGGTAGGGGTTCCCTTTGATGGCACCGCAAGTTTCAGGCCTGGAGCCCGTTTCGGGCCTCAGGGGGTCCGGTTCTGGTCTGATGCTCTGGAGACCTACAGCCGTCCATTTAATGCCGATCTGGAGGATCTGAAGCTGGCTGATGCCGGGGATCTCCGGATACTCCCTGCTGATTGGCAAAAAGCTGCAGGAGCGATCCACGAGGCGGTTGAAAAGATCCTCCAGCTGGAAGCTGTACCGATCATGATGGGCGGTGAACACCTCATTACCCTTCCAGCAGTCGAGGCCACTGTCGCAGCGTTCCCTGGACTTGTTGTGGTTCACATGGATGCCCATATGGATCTGAGGGATGACTATGAGGGGATCAGGTTGTCCCATGCCACAGTGATGAGAAGGGTAATGGAAAAGGTGGGTTCTGACAGTATGCTGCAGTACGGGATTCGTTCCGGGACAAGGGAGGAATGGGCGCTATCGGAGGAAAATGACACCCTTCTCTCTGATCTTGAGACCCTTCCTGATATTATAGGGGACAGGCCGGTTTATCTCAGCATTGATCTGGATGTTCTGGATCCCTCGATCATGCCCGAGACAGGCACACCGGAACCAGGTGGAATATCCTTTTCCCAACTTCACAAGGCAATACTTGCATGCCGTGGACTCAATATGGTAGCGGGAGATGTTGTGGAATATTGTCCAATTCCCGGCTGGGGAGGCCCTTCGGGAGCTGTGGCTGCGAAGGTGGTGCGAGAGCTTATTTTTCTTTGTGCGGAAAGCCACCAGAATGCAGAACGCAGAACGCAGAACGCAGAATAAATATATAAACGTCAGACTAAAGCAAGTTTTCCACCATCGCTAATCTGTACTCAACAAAACTTTCCAGAACCAACCCGTCCCCGTCCAGATAGAAACCGGATTGGACTTTTTGCGACTCTATCAAGCTTGAAGTGGTAAACGTAGATTACTTGGTTAAATATTCTCTTTCTGCGTTCTGCGTCCTGTGTTCTGGGTTCTGTATTTCAAAGAAGCTTTTCGATTCGTTCTATAAGCTCCTCCGGTTCGAAGGGTTTAAAGATATAGTCGTCTGCCCCCATGGCATAACCATTCGTTACTTCATCCTTAAAGGCTCCTGCTGTAACCATGATAATGGGGGTTGAAAAGATCTCCGGGTTATCACGGACAGCTTTGCACACCTCCAGTCCTGAAACCCCGGGCATATAGACGTCCAGCAGGATCAGGTCAGGTCTTTCTTCCACTGCCTTGTCGATGCCGCAGCGTCCATTTTCACAAAGGACCAGATCGTAATCGTCCCTCAGGATAAAGGTCATCATAATCCTTATATCGGGGTCGTCTTCGACCAGGAGGATCTTATTTTTTTTAACCATGGTAACAGACCCTTTTTCAGCTGACTCAAATGGGGGGTTTGAAAGGATGTTATATCTGGAATAAATTGAACAACATTTTTACCCATAACGTCAAGATTTCAAGCTGTTATAGTGGAGATTTTAATGCTCAAGACATACGCAAAGAAATGATATAACATTATCGAAGTTTTTGAAAATTTCATAGGACTCGGGATGCCGTAAAGTGTCAGGTAAAGGTGTGCTCTGGTTTTGCTGCAAGGATGATCTGGTATGTCAAGGTCGGTTTGGCAACTGTCTGGATAAGAAATCGGGGTTTGGTTGTCAACTCCCGAAAACAAGGCCCGCTGGACTAAAACAGAAGATTCAGGTGGACTGAAAATATGATCAAGGATCTCAGGATCCATGGCGAAATAGGAGGCGACAAGGAGTTTTTCGCTACACTCAGCGGAGACGGCCTGGACGGCCGTTATTTCCACGAATCCCTGGAAAGGGAGGGTGAAATCGTCCACCGTTTTTTTGTAGGTGGCAGCGAATTTCTGCTGGGTCCGGCAGCCCTGTCTCATTCCGGCAACGGAGGCAATTTTTGTCCCTACATGTTCGGTGTGGACGAGCCTATTGAGGACCTTGTCAAACAGGAGGTGATAAACCGTCTTGTGGTCTTTGGCGCGAGGCATGAGCCGAGCTCCAGGATCGTATTCTCGGATAGAACTTCCTCCAGTGAGGAGTACAAACAGATCTTCCTCAAAGGGCACGCGGTTTTCAACTATTACTTCTTTGTTCAGTACAAAGGCAGCGGCGGACTGAAAAAACAGCAGGAAGAGATCCTCAGGTCGCTGGGCAAAGCCCTCAAGAGGTTTCCGCTCAATCTGGATGAAGAGGATTCGCGTATTGTGGAGGGGCTCAAGTCGAGATGGTTCGAGCTCGCTTCCGTATTTTTCCTGCTCAAGGTGGTCAACCGCTCACACCTTAAATTTTACCGAAGACTCGAAGAGATGTTCGCCGCATCCCAGACCCTGGGAGACGAAGAAAATGCTCTTTTGGGGGAACTTGCTGCTCGTCTCGCCATCGACCCCTATTCTCAGGAAAGAATGAAGATCGATGTTATGTACAGATATCCGGGCAACCGTCAGGTTGTGGAGGAGTACCGCTCCATACTGGTTGATATCAGGAGCAGGGACGAGATCCGGTTTGACGACCAGGCGCGCATTTCACGATTGCGGACAGTAGCTCTTCGAAAGGGAATCCCGGTAAACCTGCTCAACTCTTTAGATGAAAAGCTGCTGGGCGACCGGAAAATGATCGTCGCCGAGGAACCGGCTTATCTGGTCGAGATGAGGGGGGTCCTGGAAACCATCCTCCTGCAGAGCAGGCAGGTGAGCATCCTTCTTGAGAAAGAGGACCTGATAAAATTGCTCAAGTCAAAGCTCATCGCTTTGGAAAATAGGGATTCGGCCTTCGACCGGATCCTCATTGAAGTGGGAAAAGAGTGTGACGAGCGTAGCCGGGAAGCAGGGAATACTGTGGCCCTCGAAGAGTTCGGGAATATCGTCACCTTCTTCGACAGGTTTGACAATGTATATCACGTTGTCAATAGTCTGGGTTTCCACGAGGAAGAAAGGCTTCCGGAGGACAAACTCCGGAGCCTGATGATGAGCAAGAAGGTGTTCGATGATGTTCAGGAGAACCTTTTCCACGACCTTTTCATCGTCCAGATCCTGAAGAACCATTATCTTCCGCAGTACGGTAAAAAGAAGGTGGAGGCGCTGTTTGGCGGTATGTCCCATATCGAGACAGGTGATTTTTCCCTTCAGGACGTGCTGATATCCCTGGAAGATCTGGTCAGGGAAGAGCGGGAATACCGCATTGTAAAGACAGCCATGGATCGCTGGCTTAAAAAGTTTGGTCGTTCCCTCAAAGGGATCGAAGAGGAAACGTCATTTATTAACGATGTCAGGAAGATGCTGGTTTCCCGCTCGCTGGTACGTCCGGACGTGCCGGAATCGTTTTTCCGAAAGGCTCTCGAGGACCTGAAAATGGAGAGGATCTTTTTCGGTTCCGTGCTTCCCAACGCTATCAAGGCCAGGGATGCTGTCATCAGAAGCGAGTTCATCGACACAAGCGGTATGGATATGATGAGGATCGAAGAACTGGAAAGAGAGTTTCAGCAACAGTACCTTATCACGGACGAGGTCATGGATATTATCCGGAGTGATGGAGCCTGAGGAGGACACATATGTTAATGGCAGGTGTTGATGTTGGGTTCGGATTTACCAAGGCTACAGACGGTGAATCCTATACCCTGTTCAAATCTATCGTCGGCGAACCTCAACCGCGGTCAATGGAGGACAATTTTTTCTCCAGTGAAGCGATACCGGGGCTGCATTTGACATTGGATGACCGCTCCTACTTTGTTGGAGAACTGGCCGAATCGGAGTCAAGGGTACGGCAATTTACCCTGGACCAGGCTCAAATGGTTACCCAGCAATTCAAGATCCTTGCCCTCGCCGCACTTGCCAAGATAGTGCCCAGCCGGGTACCAGTCAACGTGATCACCGGGTTACCGGTGGGATATTACATGGAGTACAAGGACAAGCTGGCCCAGGTTCTGGAGGGTGAGCACAAGCTCCTGATCCATGACAGCTCCCAGGGGAATGAAACCGAAACCGTTCTTAACATCAGCCATGCCAGGGTGATACCCCAGCCCTACGGGAGCCTCGTAGATTATCTGTTTCGGGATGACGGGACTGTACTCAGAGCGGATGCTGCGCGGCAGAAGATAGGGGTGGTCGATATTGGTTTCAAAACAACTGATTTTACCGTTTGCAAGGATTTCAGGCATTCCGAGCGCGGCAGCAGGACCACCGATACAGGCATTGCCAAAGCGTTCACTTACATCTCCGAGGCGCTCAACGACATGAGCGGTGTCAATGTGGAGATCTACCGTCTGTACGATGCAGTCCGTGAGGGCAGTATCAAGATCAGGGGCGCTGAATATGATCTTTCCAAGGTTAAAGGCGAAGTTTTCGGCAGGTTGGCGACGGCTGTGGCCAGCGATATGGAGAGGGTCTGGACCGATGATTGGGATCTGGATCTTGTTCTCCTGGCCGGTGGGGGCGGAGAGGCACTCTTCGAATACCTGAAACCCCTGGTACGTGGCGAACTGGCACTACTCAAGACAAAGGATGATCCACGGATGTCGAACGTTTCGGGGTATGTAAAATACGGTCGTTACTATTATGATGGAAGCGTGGTGAAGGAGGCCTGATGAGAGGCAAGAGTTTCCTTTTTCTGGCGATACTTCTGGCGCTGGTAGCGGTCCTGGCACAGTTCTGGCCTTTTGACCGCACCCCGCCAGAGGTCCAGATTCAGCCTGCACCGGGTAAATACCACGAGAAGATCCAGGTCACGCTCACCACGGAACCGGACGCTGAACTGTTCATCGCCACTGGTGACGGGCAGCCCATGCCCTATTTTGTCCCCCTTCAGCTCAAGAAGGATACGGTTATCCGATACTTCGCGAAGGATCGATACGGCAACCTGTCTACCGAGAGTATTGCCAGATATGAGGTTCGTCTTGATACGGTTCCCCCTGTAAGCACTGCCTCCCCCAGGGGCGGAAAATATTTCCACCCTGTTTCCGTCAGGATAAATACTGAAGATGGAGGAGTGGTCCATTACACCACGGACGGGTCAAAACCCACCCGCCAATCCCAGACTTACCTGAACCCCGTAGCCATGAGGAAGGATACCACTATCAGGTTCTTCGCGGTGGACGAGGCGGGGAATGCAGAAGATGTGCACAAAGAGGTCTACACCGTAAGGGTTGACAGCACCAAACCGGTCACTCTGGCTGAACCGTCCGGCGGTCTATTCAGGCAGCCGGTTTTGGTTAACCTTTCAGCAGAAAAAAATACCACAGTTTACTACACTGTTGACGGCAGTCGGCCCACGACGAAGTCCCCCCGGTACTCCACCCCCATCAAGTTCGTCAGAAGCGGAGTCCTGAGGTTTTTCGCTGTGGACGAAGTGGGCAACAAGGAGAGCGTCAGAGAGGAAAGCTATGTTGTTGATTCACAGCCGCCAACTGTGAAAGCGGATCCCGCGGCAGCTGCCTTTGCCGGTCCTGTTAAAGTTGTTCTCATATCCAGTGAACAGGGGACTATTCGATACGAACTCGATGGCGGTGAGGCAAGTCTGTCATCGCCTGTGTATAAAGGCCCTCTGAATATTTCCAGGACAACAACCCTGTCCTTCCTCGCTGAGGATAAAGCTGGCAATAAAAGCCCTGTCATAAAGAATGAATATATCATTGATACAGTACCTCCACAGGCCGTTCCCAGGCCGCCGGGGGGTAAATATTCCGGCAGGATCCGTGTAAAGATCGAATCATCGGAACCCGCCGACATTTTTTACACAGTAGACGGTTCGACCCCATCAGGGGACTCTTCCCCATACAAAGGTCCCATCACCATAAACAACAACACGACTTTGTCCTATTTTGCTGTGGACAAGGTTGGCAACAGAAGCGCTGGACAAAGTCAGCGATACATCCTCGACAGCAGCCCTCCAAAAACCAGGGCCGAGCCGCCAGGGGGAACCTTCTCGGGCGAGATTACTGTGAGCCTTCTAGGTGAGGAAGACTCCGTGGTGCGCTATACACTGGACGGGATCTCCCCCACCGAGGCTTCACCTGTTTACAAAACCCCTGTCCGCCTGGTCAAGGACGCCCAGCTTAAATTTTACGGCACCGATATATCAGGGAACAGGGAAGAGGTTCAGGTCGAAAAATACACCTTTGATACAACCCCCCCCTCCACCAGGGTCGAGCCTTCGCCCGGATATTACAGCAAGCCGATCAGTGTGACCCTCTCCTCGGAAATGAGCGGTCAGATATTTGTGCGCAGGGCCGAACAAAAGGGTTTTGTCGTGTATACAGGGCCCTTCGTCATTGAGAAGACGGAAAAACTTTCCTTCTACGCCATGGATGATGCAGGGAACAAAGAGGCCTCCCAGGTGGCCGAATATATAATAGACACTGATGCGCCCCAGACGGTGCCGTATCCGGCCCCCGGTCAGTACAACCCTCCCATTACTCTTGAACTGAAATCAGAGCAAAACGCCCGGATCCATTACACCCTCGATGGTTCTCAACCATCGGAAATGTCTCCGGTTTACAATGCGCCCCTGTCCCTGAATGACAACATCACCGTAAAATATTTCGCGGTGGACAAGGCAGGGAACCGGGAGCGGACAAAAACCGCTGCATATACTGTATCGAGTGGTATCTGGCGCGATAACTCCAACGGTGTGTTTATCCATCCCAGTGTGATCGAAGGTGATTTCCTTTGGGTCGGTGGTGAGGAAGGGCTTTTCAGGGTCAATATAGAAACCAAGAAGAAGAAAAATTATACAACCTCCAACGGGCTCATAAGCAACTCGGTGCGCGCCATAGCTGTTGACAGGCTGGGTTTCAAATGGATAGGCACCGACAAGGGTATATCCCAGTTCGATGGAGATCGAAACTGGGTAACCTACGATTACAGTGACGGCCTGCCGAGCAACTTCATCAACTGTGTTGTCATAGATCCTCTGGACAACATCTGGTTCGGTACCGATAAGGGACTGGCGATATTTGACCGCAAGAAGTTTACGGTCAGGACCACAGAACAGGGCCTGCCCGACAACAACGTGACATCCCTGGCCATTGATGCCAACGGTGTGTTCTGGATCGGGACCTCGAAGGGGCTCCTGAGACAGGACGGAAAAAAACAGCGGGTGTTCACGACATCCCAGGGGCTGCCTTCAGATCGGATCCTTTCGGTAGCGGTAGACGGCAGATGGAATGTCTGGGCCGGTACTGAAGGTAAGGGAGTAGCCAGGTACGACGGCGGGAAATGGTTGCAATATACTGATTCACAGGGAATGCCCCGGATCTCGATCAGGGTGATCGTGGTTGACCTTGCTGACAGCAAATGGTTTGGGACTGACGCAGGTGTTTATAAATATGATGGAAGGCTGTTCACTCGGTCGGAGACGGAAATATATAGATAAGAGGCCGTGACTAGTGACTGGTAATGAGTGATTAGTAAATTCTTTTTCCAATCACAAATAACCAGTCACCAATTACGGAGGTAACTTATGAAATTAGCTTGCTCCAACTGCCAGACGAATTATCAGATTGCGGATGAAAAGATCCCGGTCAAGGGTGCGCGGGCCAACTGCCAAAACTGCGGCCAGCTCATTCTTATCCCCGGGAGGGGCAGTGAAGGCAGGTCCAGCAGCTTTCTTCCCGGAGCAACAGATGTGGATTTCGGACAGACAATGGCATACGATTTTTCCGAAGTGGACCAGAGCCGGACAGAGATCTCCGCATTCCTTGAGAAAATTTCCGAACGTGAACCGTTCATGGAGGAAGGGCTGGTCCTTTCCCTGAGGGATATTCAGACCGGGGAGGAGTATGCCCTGCCCGGGGCAGAGGTGACCGTTGGCCGACGCGGGGCCAGTATAAACGTGGATGATCCGGAGGTTTCCAGGAGTCACTGCCTCATCAAGGTGTTTGGCGACCGTATTGTCATTCTGGATCTCGAGAGCACCAACGGTACATACGTCCATGGCAAGAAAGTAATGACTGCCAGCCTGGGAGTCTCTGAACAGTTCAGCATAGGTAACACAATAGTTGAACTGGTGAAAAAACAGGTGGATTGAGGTGACGGGGCCTACCTCATGAAGACAGACGCAAAGACTGACAGAAACCTCCTGGACAGAAGTGGAATCCTTCCTCCGGGATTCTCCCATGAGGTTGCCTCTTTTGGTCGCAGCTCTGGACCTTTCACTTTTTCTCTTCGCTGGAAGGTTTCTATCTCCTTCTCCGTCCTTTTATTCATGGTCGTCGGTCTCCTGTTCTTTGCCTTTATGCGGTACGAACGGATATTCCTCCAAAAGGAAGGGGAGAAAAGAGCTTACTCACTTGCTCTAAACCTTGCCGTAAATGCGCGGGATCCTCTTCTGGCGCAGGACGATCTCAGACTTGGTCCCGTTACAGAATCCATTAGCCAGGACAGTGATGTTTTATACGCCTTCCTCATGGATCATCAGTCCCGTGTTCTCTATCACTCAGATCCCGTTAAAACGGGGAAGCTGCTGCCTCAGGGTGTTCCCATGTCTGAAAAAGGGGTTATCCAGGCATCGGTACCTGTAGTGGTGGAGGGTGTCCAGGTTGGTACCGCAGTGGTTGGCCTGAGTGAGAATCATATCAGAAAAGCGGTTGAGGCCACAGCAATCGGCCTGATCTTTCCCTTGAGCGTAGGGACGGGGTTAGGCCTGCTCGGCATTTTTTTCCTGACGGGGGTGCATATCAACAGAGTGGAGCTACTTGAAAAGGCAGTGCAGGCCCTGGGATCGGGCAACCTCCAGGTGAGGGTGGACGATCGGAGCATGGATGAGGTTGGCCGATTATCAAGGGGATTTAACGAAATGGTTAGCCAGCTTCATATGGCCAGAAAGCTGGTAGAGAAAAACTTTAAAGAAACTATCAGCGCTCTGGCTGAAGCGGTTGAGGCTAAGGACGCATACACACGTGGTCATTGCGATCGAGTTGCCAGGATCTCTATGGCCATAGCGAAACGGGCTGGTTTGGAAACCGCGCGCTGCATGGAACTGGAGCTTGCAGCTATCCTGCACGACATTGGAAAAATCGGTGTTGAAGAAGGTGTGGTTGGAAAGCTTGGGGCGCTTAACCAGGACGAAACGAGGGACATGAGAAATCACCCCGAGATCGGAGCAAGGATCCTCAGCCCCCTGTCCTCCCTCAAGAGAGTCGGTTCTTATGTTAAGCATCACCATGAACATTACGACGGGACAGGGTACCCGGACCGGCTTAAGCGTGAAAAAATACCTCTCCCATCACGGATAATCCTGCTTGCAGATGCATTTGATGCCATGACAACGGACCGGCCCTACAGGGACGCTCTGACAAGAAAAGAGGCCTTTCAGAGAATAAACCTGGGCCGTGGCAGACAGTTCGATCCCCGGATCGTAGATATCTTCTTTGCACTGGCCGATGAGGGGTATGTTGATGCGGTCTATGGGGATGTTCCAGAGGAGGCCCAATCATCAAACGCTTGACAGTTGCCCTTCTCGCGATGCTGTGGATCAGCTCAGCAGGTTGCGCTCTGGTGGAAAAGGGAGCAGGGCGAAGGTCGGAATGTTCCCGGATCGTTGGTCTTGCCCGCTCCGGTGACCATAAACCGGCTGTGGATGCTGCCCTGGCGTTGGAAGAATCAGGGAAGAGCTGCTCTCCTGATGTCGTGGAGGCGGTATCCCGATCCCGATCAAAACTCCAGAAAGCCGATTTTTACGTTCACAAAGCCCTGAAGATGAGAAAAGAAGGGGACCTTTTATCCGCTCGCGCTGATCTTAAGAGGGCACTTTCGATCTATCCGAGGTACTACTGGGTTCAGACCCTGATAAAGAACGTTGACAGGTCCATACAGGCGGAGCTCGACAGCCTGTGGAATGAGGCAAGCTATTTGAAATCAAGAGGGGATCCGGAAGGGGCCCTGTCAAGAATCCAGGAAGCCCTGACCCTTTCTCCCGGGGATCAGAAGCTAAAGTCAGAAGCGGCCGCATTACCGGAGATGATTAAAAAGGCCCAGGCAGACTTGAACGTTAATAATGTTCTGGATGAAGCGAGGACCTATCTTGAAGAGGGCCGGTTCGATGAAGCCCAGGAGCTTCTGACAAAAGGTGATTTGCCAGGGCGACTGGGCACCAGAGGAGAGGATCTGCTCTCTGAGGTTATCAGTGGTCGTAACGAGGTAATTAAACAGAAATTCGACGATGCCCTGGATAAGGAAAAAGAAGGGGATCTGGATGCTGCGGCCGGGCACACTCTCGATGTCCTTGGACTGTCGGTGTTAGGAGAACAGTTTACGGCTGATATTGTGATATTTGCAAGACTCCTGGGGATGAAGTTTTATTCCGCGGGGGAGCTTTCCAGGGCTAAAGAACTCTGGGCCAAAGCTCTCATTGTCGATCCGGGGAACCTCAAGCTCCAAGGCTATCTCAAGGAAGTTGAGACCCGCCTGGATAACCTGGATCGTATTAAAAAAGGAGGGGCCGAAAACGTTGGTAAATGAGCTTGAAAAGTTTATCTGCTCGGCTCGCGATGTCCTTTATTCCTACGGGAGAGACTATGCCCTCGGGGCGGTTCGTGGTCTGGCGGTACGGAACATGATCTCCGTTGTTCTTCCGGATCCAGTAGAGGGTTTCTATCCCATCGTCAAGGTTCACGAGATGGCTCTGAGGGATCTGGAAGAGGTGTTTTACAATTATATCCAATCGGTGGAAGGGTCAGATAGCAGAGAGGAACTTATCCTGGAACTGATTGACCAGAAGGTGTGGGAGTGAGGGAACATTCCGAATGATCAACAACCCGTCGCCAAAGCGCAACATCTATCTACTGGGAAGGGGTCGGCTCAAGGTCCGGTACCTTCTGCTGATCCTCATGGGGTTTGTTGTTCTGTGCGTCAGCAGGCCGTATAACCCTCCAAAGGAAGGGCCTGGAGAGCCTGCGGTACTGGAGGTTCCGGTAGAGTCCGGCATCCTGATACAGGAAGCAGTTCTTTTACCTCCGCCGGTCACTGTGGAGGAAATTTCAGTTCGACGTGGAGATACCCTTTACGACATTCTCAAGGCAAAAGGGTTGTCGGATAACCGAATAATCGCCATTTCCGATGAGAAAGTCGATGGTATCAACCCCTCCCGGTTGGTTGTGGGGAGGAGCTACCGGTTGTATGTCCAGGATGGCCAGGTCACAGAATACCAGTATGAACCGGACGACGAGAGGATCCTGCGGATTGCTTTTGATGTTGATCCCCCAGTACTAAGTGTGGAACCAATCCCCTATGAGGTTTTCACCGCCCCCATTTCGGGTGATATCAGGGACTCTCTTTTTGAAGCGGTGGAAGCGATAAATGAAAAACCGTCCCTTGCCATGGATCTGGCTGATCTTTTCGCCTGGCAGGTGGATTTTTTCAGGGATCTGAGGACCGGAGATTCCTTTACGGTCCTGGTTGATAAGTATTACCGTGACGGGAAGTTTGTCCGATACGGGAAAATTCTGGTTGCCCGCTTTGTAAACAACGGAAGCACGCATACCGCTTTTCTCTTCACACCGGAAGGCGGGAGAGAGGATTATTTCGATGAAACCGGCGGGAGTCTCAGAAAACAGTTTCTCAAGTCCCCACTCAGGTTCCGACGTATCAGCTCGGGGTTTTCCAAAAAAAGGCTTCACCCGGTGACGGGAAAAGTGATGGCTCACTTCGGGATCGATTACGCAGCTCCCACGGGTACTCCTATCGTGTCCATCGGTGACGGGAAGGTTCTGTTTAAAAAACATGATGCCGTCAACGGGAGGATCATAAAGATCAGACACAATGGCACCTATTCCTCAGCCTACGCCCACATGAACAGCTTTGCCAAGGGGATCGACAAGGGCAGCCGGATCCGCCAGGGACAGGTCATCGGGTATGTGGGGAGGTCGGGGAGAGCCACCGGACCCCATCTCCATTTCGCTATGTACAGGAACGGCAATTACGTTGACCCGCGGCGTATCAATGTACCCAGAGCAACCAGTATTCCTGACCGGGACCGTACTGCATTCGATGAAAAGATCAAGGAGATCGCACCTCTGCTGGGTGGTGACCCTGGGGAACAGGTTGCAACGAATGAGGTTCCAACCCATGCCCAACGTTAAACAGATCCTGGCTTTCGACAAGGAGAATCTGCTTGATATCCTCCACTATCTCGCCAAAGAGATAGCCGAGGTTACCGATCGGCCAGAGGTCAGGCTCTACATCGAGGACATGCGGGGCGGGGCCCTTAACTGTCTTTACACTCCTGAAGGAGAGTTGGAGAGGAAAGGAGCCCGGATCCCGATCCAGAGGCGGGATAACACCCTGGTCAAGTCCTATCTCGAGTCCAAAATACTGGATGGTATCGTCCTTGGGGCCGGCACCGATGACCTTCATAGGGAATGGTATGCCAGGAAAAAACTGGTCAGTTCGGCTATCTTCCCTCTTCTTGACGCCGGTCGTTCCGTAGGTGTCCTGAGCGTGGATTCATCCCGCGATTTCGGGGAGGTTCTCACCAATCGTCAACGGGAAGAGATTCGCCTGTTTTTAGGCATCATCATGCCCACCCTGGCCAGGGCCCACCGTTTTAACCAGAAGATGATGCTCAACAGACACCTGGACCGCCTGAGAAAAAGAGACGCGGCCAGGGTCCTGCTGCAGGGGGGGTTCGAAATGGATCTCTCTTTGGATATCTCTTCAGTTCTGGTCTCGGCTGTATCACCAATCCCGGAAGTGCTCAGGAGTGAGCACGGGGGTTATATGGAGGTGCTGGCGGCAGCATCTAAAAGTTCCTCAGATCTGCAGATCTACGAGACCCTTGAAAGGATCAGCATCGAGGAGGGCAAGAGTCTGCTGTCGAGGCTTGTCATGCAGGATGGGGACCGGATAATAAGGCGAGAGGGGACTGCATCAGTTCTGTTTTTAAAGGACATCCTCACTGAGGAGTTCGAACGATGGGAAGTATTCAATAAACTGGCCCTTAAAACCCTCCTCATGATCCCCGTGGAAGATGAGAATGGGGAAGTAATCTGCGTAGTGAACTATTTTACCAAGCGTCCCCACCGGTATTCGGAATCTGAAATCAAGCTCCTGACTGGTCACGCTCGTACCTTGAGTGAAGGTATAAGCGATGTGGTTGTGGAGCATTTCGAAATAAGGGTTCTTTCTGAGATAGAGCAGCTTCTTGCGGAAGATACCGAACTTCCCGTGTTCCTTGGAAAGGTTGTGTCCCGAGCGGTTGAACTTGCGGGAGCCGATTCCGGATCCCTTGCCCTTGTAAGGGAACGGGATCACCAACGGTGGCTGGTCGTCGAGGACGAGGATGGCCAGATTGTGGGCGCCAGATCCCATGTCTGGAGGAAAGGCAGGATCCCCCTTCTCAGGGTTGGCGGTGAAGAGCTGCCGCCGGAACATCGGTCACTCACCGGTTACGTAGCGTTCACTGGTAAGCCCTACATGTGTGCAGACACGGAGGCGGAGATCGCCCGGGGAGGGTTTTACAGGGACCTGGCCCCGGATATCCGGTCGGAGCTGGCCGTTCCCATCATGACAGGGGATAACGTTATCGGTGTCATCAACCTCGATAGCCACAAGAAAAACTACTTTGGAACGGAGCACCAGGGCATTCTTCAGCTCATTTCCCGCCTCATATCAAGCCGTATAGGCGATTACCTTAAAATAGCTGAATTAAGGGACAAAGTGGAAAGGCTGCACAAGGAAGTTTCCTATAAAGATCCGGGTATCAGTTCCTACCTCCTGGGCAACATTATTGGAAAAAGTCCTTCATCCCTCAGGCTTGTGGAGCGGATCAGTCGTTTGACCGTGCCCCTGACCAACCGGCTGGTAAACTGGAAACGAGGTGGTGAAAAAGAGTTGGACCTGGGTCTGCCCACCCTTCTCATCACCGGGGAAACTGGAGTGGGAAAAGAGTTTGTCTTTAACAACCTGTACAGCCTTATCAACCAGAAGTACCGGGAGGACGGAAGAGTTTCAGGTGAGCTTTCTCTCCGAAAGACAAACATTGCGGCCTTTACCGGAGAACTTACCTACACCGAGTTGTTCGGCCACCGGAGAGGGTCCTACACGGGGGCCCATGCTGACAGGGTGGGCATACTCGAAGAGGCGGATGGTGGTGTCGTATTTCTGGATGAGATAGGGGATGCTGACCTTAAGACCCAGGTCCAGCTTCTTCGCTTTCTGGATTCGGGCGATTTTTCCAGGTTGGGGGAGAGCCGTATGCGCCGGAGCCGGGTCATTTTTGTAGCAGCAACCAACAAGGATCTGGCAAAGGAGATCTCCCGCGGAGCGTTCAGGGAGGACCTTTATCACCGTCTCAGCGAAATGACGCTCCGGGTACCACCACTTCGTGAAAGAAGAGAGGATATCCCGGATCTTGCCAAACACTTCCTCGGTCGGCTTCACGTTACCTACGGTCTGGCAGGAAAGGTTCCCGTTCTCACGGGGGAGGCAGAGGCATACCTCAAGGAACTGGGATATCCCGGCAATATAAGGCAGTTGATAACTGTTCTCCAGGGAGCCCTTTTCGAAAGCTCCGGAAGTATAATAGGCCGGGAGGAGATAGGTCGTTTTCTGGCTCTTGGACGGGAGGAAGAAAAAGAAGATACAGAGGGGTTTGCGGGAATTTATGGTCGTATCCGCCAGGGAGAGGGAGACTTCTGGGACCTGGTGCACGGTCCCTTCATGGAACGGGATCTGACCCGCCAGACAGTGCTTGAAATTTACAGGATGGCCCATGATGATGGTAATGGTGTTAGGGGCGCTGCCAGACTGCTGCGTGCGCTGCCGGAGGGTGGGGTGGGGGAGGAAGCTGCCCTGACTCGATTCAGAAATTTCATGTATAAAACTGTCGGCCTGGGTAAAAAAGAAGAGGGGGGCGGCGTGCGATAACGGGCAATCTGCTGCGTTATCGCCCCTCGGAAATTACTGTACTTTGTGTTTCATTAAACATCGCCTTTATAGCAACCGCGCCCTCCCCCGGATTCTAGCCTTTCTCAGTGTTCTCAGTGAACTCAGTGGTGAAAAACCTCGCCTTGATAGAAACTGTGGTTTTCCCAGGGTTCCCCCGGTTTAACCCCGTGTCACCCTGTGTCCCCTGTGGTAAGTTAGCTTTTACCGTTTCTGTGGCAATCGAACTTTGACAGGGTCGCAAAAAGTCCATTATCGGCTTTTTGCTCCTCGGAAAGGGAAAAGCGTGGTTTTCTCTTTCCTCACAGATCAATGACTTATATCGACAGTCATTGATCTGGGCTCCCCCCTCGGGGCGCGTTGATGACTTTTTGCGAAGTCATCAACTTTTCATTCCGGAATCTGGAATCCTTGTCGCGCCGTAGCTGTTCCTTAGGCGTTAGCGAAGGCGGATGGAATTTGACATCAACCAAAAAGAGGGACAAAGGTATGCTCTACGCGACCCTTATCTTCGCCGTACTGGCGTTGGTGCTCCTGTCCATCGGGTACTTCCGGGGGGAGGGGCAGCACATTACCGGCCTCAGGGCCGGTTTCACGATCCTCATCCAGATCCTGCCCCTGTTGATGCTGGCGTTCATCGTAGCAGGAATGGTGCAGGTGCTCATACCCAAGGAGGTCATCGGTCAGTGGGTGGGAGCCGAATCGGGGTGGAAAGGGATCCTCATCGGTACCGGCGCGGGGGCTCTTACCCCGGGTGGTCCCTTCGTCTCCATGCCCATGGTGGCCGGTTTTTTCAAGGCCGGCGCAGGTTACGGGACCATGGTGGCCTACATCACCGCCTGGTCCCTGCTCTCGGTAGCTCGTCTTCCCATAGAAGTGGGTATTCTGGGATGGCGTTTCACCGTTATCCGCATAGCATGTACATGGTTTATGGCGCCACTCGCCGGGTTCATAGCGAACACGTTCTTCAAGGTCTGAATGGTTCGCTATGGATCTCAGATCTCATATCTCAGATCTCAGAAAAGGCTGAGCACTTTAACGGATTATTCTCCCTTGGTTGTGCCTGGGTTGCGATTTAAGTTTTGAGATCTGAAATTTGAGATTTGAGATTCGCTTTAGTTCATTGTCCCCGTGAACTCAGGTTCCTTTCCTGGAACGGTTATCTCTCCGAAGGTAGCTTCATACTTGTCAATGTTCTCCATGAGCGCCACCGCAAACTGCTTGGCGTGGTTGGGGGATGTGAGGATCCGTGAAACCACCTTTCTTCTGTCTCCTGGCAGGAGCATCATGAAGTCGACGATGAACTCGGTGGGGGAGTGCATAATGGTGGCCGCGTTGGCGTAGCGCCCGGTTTCCTCGGATGGGTCAATGTGAATAACGGCTTTCTTCTCTTCAGACATGGGGTGCCTCCTTTAATGCTCATTCGTAATTCTGCGGGCGTGAGCCCGTAGATGAAAGTACCCGGAGTATTCCTGCACCTGGCGAGGTCAACGAACCAAAGTCAGAGTGCGGAAGACGGAGGGCAAGCGCAGCTTGGCCTTTATGATGCCACGGGCGTGAGCCCGTGGTAGTTCACTTTCAACCGCGTAATCCATTTTTGTACAATTGGGAAGTACTGCATTGGGGGAACGGGTATAATGGGTTAAGTATCCAGTATCCAGTACCCAGTATCTTTGAATCTGGCCGAAGGCCGAAGGACGAAGGAAATAGATGGAGGATGTGGAAAGACAGAAAATTCCTCCTCCCTCCTTCACTGTTCTTCCTCCCGGGGTTCCGACTGCACCTGAGCCGCTCCTCCACATGCAACCCTTATCACCCTATTGCCACCGCTGGATTTGGCGCGGTACATGGATTTATCCGCACAGCGGATGAGACATTCTATGTTTTCGCAGTCAGACAGAAGTGACAGGCCGACGCTAAAGGTCAGAAGCCAGGGGGTCGCTTCCGCCAAGTTGCCAAGGAGTCTGTCCACCGTCTGGACTGCCTGATCCAGGTTGGTCTCCGGCAGTATGATCATGAACTCGTCACCCCCGTACCTGTAGGCACTGTCCACTCCTTCGCGGATGGAATTGCGGATAATTTCGGCAATGCCGGCCAGGGCTTTGTCCCCCTTGAGATGCCCATAGGTGTCGTTAAAACTCTTAAAATTGTCCAGATCCAGAAGGGCAACGGTGAGGTCTTTGAAATTTCTGGAAACCCTGCGGATCTCACTTTTGAGGCTTTCGTAAAGAAACCGCTGATTATAAAGTCCGGTAACGTAATCGGTTCGGGAAAGGGAAACCAGTTCCCTGGCCTGAAAGGCCTGGGCGATGGCACGGTCAAGGTATACTTCGGCATTCCACCGGTCAATATCCTTGGGAAGGGCATCAAAAGCGCCCATCCTGACCAGAGCAGTATCACGGCTGCCGCGCGCTCCATTATGAAAGGCGACGACAGGAACGGAGTTCTGGGTGGATCGGCACTGCTCCAGGAACTGGATGATATCGACCCCGTCCATGTCCGCGTCGATGAGGATGAGGTCCCACTCCTGGTCCCTCAGCTCCACACCTTCGAAAGGTATGGTGTGGATTAATTTGTATTGAACCCGGTTCTCCTTGAGGTGTTTCAGGATGGAGTCTGTGCGCTTACACCACTCAAGGATACACAGAGCCCTTAGCCCTTCGGAGTCGTTTAAATGTTCTGACATAAGTTAGGGGTCCTTAGGTGTTTTGGTCGCCATTGTTACGAAAATGTAATCCAACCGGTTCCAATTAGCAAGCATATCTTTTAGGGAAGGGGGTATAATGGACTTCAGTACCCGGTATTTTTGATCTGGCCGAAGGACGAAGGATGTGGAAAGACAGTAATTTCCTCCTACCGCTCTTTCAACCGGGCTCGGGATCCTGAGCTAACGAAAGTGCGTCGAAGGGCTTCCATATTCCTCCTTCAGGTGCAATTACCATGGCTGAGTTGACACGTGCAAACCCCAGGTGACCGATCAATGGCCAAAATAACGAAGGAAGACCATAAACACACGACACCCCCTCCCGTACGGATCGAAAAGCTTGTTCCAGGGGGCAGCGGTCTAGGCTATATGGATCAAGGTGTCCTGTTCGTTCCCCTCACAGCTCCGGGGGATATTGTCTCTTTGCGGGAGATAAAGAAGCGTCGAGGCGTTCATTTCGCCGAGTTGGATAAACTTGTTGAAAGTTCCGCCCAGCGCAGGGAACCTCCATGTCCGTGGTTCGGGCGGTGTGGCGGGTGTCAGTGGATGCACATGGATTATGGATCCCAGGTCCGCTGGAAAGAGGACATCTTTAAACAGGCCATGAGAGGAATCGCTCACCTTAAAGATCTGCCCTCCATTCGGGTTCATCCATCCCCTGACGAGTTTGAATATCGCTTCCGCGCCCGTTTGCAGATCAAAGGACTTGCTGTCGGGTTCTTCAGGCGGGGTTCCAACAGCATCGTTCCCTGGAATCGATGTATGCTGGTACCCGAAGCTTTAAACTCAACTGTAACGGATCTAAGGCACTGGCTCAGGGACAATGGGACTCACCCGACCCTCCAATCATGTGAAGTTGCCCTGAGTCCCGTAGACGGAAGTATTTCCCTTAACTGGATTATTGACAAATTAAATGGAAATAGTGATACGGCCCGAATGATCATGGATGACATGGAAACTATGGCAATTCGTGGGGAAGTTAACCTGGCAGGCCAGGCTGCCCATGACTCCCGTGGAACAGCGATTGCGGCAAAAGGAGGGAGCCTGCCTCTTGAAGTTGAAAAAATCCGGATATGGGCTTCTCCGGGCACCTTTTTTCAGGTCAATCCGGAGGTTAACAAGGTCCTGGTGAAAAGTGTCCTCACACATCTCCAATCCAGAGACTCAAGTTCTCTGTTGGACCTCTATTGCGGGAACGGTAACTTCAGTCTGCCTGCTGGGGCTGCTGGAATGAAGACCGTTGGTGTGGAAGCCTCTCATGGCGCCTTACTCGACGCCCGGTCAGCATCCGCACCAGACAACCGCTTCATCGAGATGGACACGACGCGCTTTTTGGAAAAGGATTTCGCCCAATCCGATGCCGTAATCGTTGATCCTCCCAGAACAGGACTTCCCCTGGAGGTGGCCAATTTACTGGGCGCTAAACGTTTCCCTTGCCTGATTTATGTTTCCTGCGAACCTTCCACCCTGGCCAGAGACCTTGCCCGTTTGACCGAGGCAGGATACGTTATCAGCGATATAGAACTCTTCGATATGTTTCCCCAGACTTTCCATTCGGAGGCGATGGTTGTGATGAGAGGGTAGGTTGGCGATGCCAGACGACCGCACCGATCCCAGATTTACCTTTTCTCGCAGTGCCGATCGATACCTCATCATAGATAGTATTGTACCTGAAGCGGCGGATAAAGACCGATTCATCAATGAGATAGAGCGGTTGCGCGATCCAAGCCACGTGCGCTCCCATATTCTCCGGCAGTGGCTGAAGTTTCTTGAAAAGACAGGATTGGAGGCGATCTCAGTCCAGTTGTTCGAGCGAACCTATCCTTTTCAGGAGTGGGCCAAGCGTACGGGTCTTGATGAGGATGGGATCAGAGCTCTTGAGGAAAAGTTGCAGCAGGCTTTATCGGAGATCAGGGAAAAGTTCAAGGTGCAGTGGGACGATGAAGGGAAGGTGGATTCCTACACCGATGAGAAGGGGATTTTTCTTCTGAAAAAAGTGAACAGT
Organism: bacterium; assembly: GCA_029210965.1. Taxonomy (NCBI): domain Bacteria; species bacterium. Next base: position 29,089 of record JARGFZ010000008.1, read on the forward strand.
GAAGCGTGAACAGTCCCGCCATTGGCGGGATTCACTATTCACGTTTCACTCGTCTATTAAGGAGAGCCCATGTGTCGATATAAACAGTACCTTACCCTTACCCTTTTACCTTTAGCCTTTTTTCTGGTTTTTTCCGGCTGTGAAAAAACGATTGAGGAAGACGTGATAAAGCCTATCGAGATGATGGTCGGGCAAAAGAGTGCTGCCGCGAACCAGGTGGCGGTTTCCAATGTGAATAACGTGAGGGCGGCCCTGATGAGATACCCAGCTCTTTCACCCTCCAATGAGTATCCGGGTGATATGGATCTTTACGATTACAGTACGCTAAGGGCTATCCTGGCCAACGCGAACCTCCCAGCAGACATGACTGAACTAATGTGGGACCCTGCCTACGGCATTATTTACCGGTCGGACGGATCCACGTTCACCTTCGAGGTCAGAGCCTTGTCGGGGGACAGGGAGACTATTACGGCCACGGTAAATGGAGTAACTAAGAACTAGAACGCAGCACGCAGAAGAAGATCAAGATCAAAATATCTGGAAATTAAGAATTCAGGTTTTAAAAATAAACAAGCCGGGCGTTAAATGCCCGACTTGTTTATTCTGATTGCTATTTTCTATTAACCAGATTTCATTTTAGTCAGTTCAACGGGTTCTCCGTAGTTCATCGCGGTTTTCCTCCTGCGTGCTGCGTCCTGCCTTTACAGCATTTCCTCATGCACTACGATCTTATCTCCCATCTCTTCCTTGAGAGCCTGGACGTATCCTTTGAGAATATCCTGTTCTCTCTGGTACCTGAGGGCACCTTCAATCATTGTACGGTTCTCGTTCAACTCTTCTTCACTCGATTCCACGAAGCTGTCCAGTACAATTAGATAATGGGACTGTGTACCGCCGGCTACTGCTGCCCGGCCGGGCTCGGAAAGGGCAAAGGCAGTCTGGATGATCTTCTTGGCATCGTTGATCCCGGACAGGGAAGTTTCCATGATGGTGAACGGCTCTGTAGTTACGACTCTCTTGTTGACTGATGCAGCCAGTGAGTTGATGGATCGTCCACCTTCATAAGCAGCAAGCAACTCCCTGGCCTTTTCAAGAGCAATTCCCATGGCTTGTTTGATCAACAGGCCGCCTGCCACCTGTTCACGGACTTCATCTATTTCCGGAAGGTAGGAATCGTTTTTCTCAATCGTCTGGAAAAGATAGAGTTTACCGTCCCTCTCGTAGATGTCACCGACCTCCTCTTCCTCGGTGTCAAAAACAGCCTGGAGAAGATCCTCCGGCAGCTCCATGGTCTCCAGGGCCGAGTCTCGGGTAAAAAGAGGGGTTGTGATCGTCATAAGGCCCTTGTCTCTGGCCAGTTCTTCCAGGGGACGGGCAGAAGCCTGAACTTCATCAAGCAGATCGTCAGCCAGGTCGTAAGCCAGTTCGAAAACCTTTTCACGTTTTATCTGCTTTTCAATATCATCACGTACCTGTGAGAAAGGTACCAGCTGCTCCTCCCTTGCTTCGGTCACGCTAATGATCTCGAAACCCCTTGCCGTAGGTATTGGATCGCTGATCTCATCCAGGTCAAGCTCCTGTGCCGTGATCCGGACAGGTCTGTCCAGCTCATTCTCTTCCAGAAAACCAATGTCCCCGTTTTTGGCGAGGCTTCTGGTGTCATCGGAATATTTCTCCACCGCCTTTTCAAAGGATATCTCACCTTCCCGGATCATTCGAACAACATCTTCGGCCTTGACCCTGATCTCACTGATGGTCTGGGCAGAGGCCTCCTGGGGAAGAGAAAATAGAATGTGTTTGAGGCGGTAGGCCGCAGGCAGGGTGTACTCTGGCTCCCGGTCTTCATACCAGACCTCCATCTCTTCCATGGTCACCTGGATCTGGTCTTCCAGCAAGGGAGGGTCGATCACAGCGATGGTGTGCTTGAATGTTTCAGGAATCCTGTAGCTCTCCAGGTTTTCTTCGAAGAAGTCCAGCAGCTGATCTTCACTGGATGTGGGGACGCTGCGCAGGAAATCGTTGGGACCCAGTTGGATAACCTTTACGACAGCTTTCCGGGTAAAAAGCTGAAGATTATCCTGTACCTCCTGGGGAGTGATCACTGCAGACACCTTGATGAGTTCCATTGCCTTGGAGAGGAGAAGGTCGCGTTCAATGGAAGCCTCATATGTTTCAGCAGTCACTCGGTTCAGATCCAGAAAGAGCTGATACTTCTGGGGTGAAAAAGCTCCGTTTTCCTGCAAAGTTAAGTCACTGGCGATCTGTGCGGCGATTTCGGAACTAGAGACATTCAGGTTCATTCGTCGGGCAGCCTCATACAGCAGGTATCTTTCGGTCAGGGTATCGATGGCCTGTTTTTTGATATCGAGAAAATCAAGAGTTGCCGAATCCAGATTCTCATATACTTCCCGGTAGGATTCAAAGAGAGTGTTGTATATATTCCTGTATTCGTTGTAAGGGACTCTCATCTCGTCTATTGTCATGACGGTATTAGTGTCCTTGTTCGAATAGGAACCCACACCCCAAAAAGAAAAAACGATGGCGATACCGAAAAGCATAAACTTGATCACCCACGAACCGACATTTTTCCTCATATACTCGAGCATTTGCAACTGTCCTCCCTAGCAGTGTTTTTAAGTACTTTAAGTACTCAGATGCGCTGCGAATGTTTGTCGAAGTTGAGCAACGGAATATTATAAGGGAATAGAGGATGAATGCAAGGATGAACGGCGAACGCTCAATAGTGAAAAGTGAACAGTGAACAGGTTCCCGTTATACCCTTCACTCTTCACAATTTACGATCCACTTGTAGCTTGACCACAAAAAAAGTTAAAAATAATAGGCTTTTGTGGCGATGCGGACGTTGAAATGATTATATTGTTCTGCTAATATCGCCTGATTGAATAGTCGTGACGTTTTCACCTTTGCGGTCAAACCGGGTCCTTTTTTTTCATGGATGGGTTAGGTCTTTTTCCAATTGCTTTGGCGGGTGTTGATTCTTATCCCGACCCGGCAGTGAGCTGATATTGAGGTAATACTTATGTTTTGGAACAACATCCTCGGGTTAATGTCAAACGATCTGGCTATCGATCTCGGTACCGCCAACACTCTCATCTTCGTCAAGGGAAAAGGTATTGTCACTGACGAGCCTTCCGTTGTTGCTGTCCAGAAGGACAGCAGAGGGAATTCCCATGTCCTGGCAGTAGGTCGTGAAGCCAAGCAGATGCTTGGTCGAACGCCCGGCAGCATCGTTGCCATAAGGCCTATGAAAGACGGTGTCATTGCCGATTTCGAAGTGGCAGAGGCGATGCTCAGGTACTTTATTCAGAAAGTTCACAACAGAAGCCGTCTCATCAGGCCCAGGATAATTATAGGTGTGCCGTCAGGCATTACCCAGGTTGAGAAAAGGGCCATCAGGGAATCTGCCACGGAGGCGGGAGCCAGAGAGGTCTACCTTATCGAAGAACCGATGGCGGCGGCCATCGGTGCGGGCCTTCCCATCTCTGAGGCAACTGGAAACATGATCGTTGATATCGGCGGCGGGACGACGGAGGTCGCGGTAATCTCTCTTCACGATATCGTTCTATCTATCTCGGTAAAGGTTGGTGGTGACAAGATGGACGAGTCCATCGTCAACTATATCAAGAAAAAGTACAGCCTCCTGATCGGAGAGAGAACGGCGGAACAGATCAAGATATCTGTGGGTTCCGCTTTCCCTCCCAAGGATGTGGAGACCATGGAGGTCAAGGGCCGTGATCTCATTGGAGGAGTTCCGAAAACCCTCGAGGTCAACAACAAGGAGATCTTTGAAGCCCTGGAGGAACCGGTGGGCCAGATCGTTGAGGCGATCAGAAACGCACTTGAGCGAACACCTCCGGAACTCGCGGCAGATATCGTGGACAAAGGGATAGTCCTGGCGGGCGGGGGTTCCCTGCTTAAAGGGCTTGATGTCCGGCTAAGGGAGGAGACCAACCTTCCCATTATCATTTCCGAGGATTCCCTTACCTGTGTTGTTAAAGGCGCAGGCATGGCTCTGAGCGAACTGAAACTCCTCAAACAGATTTCCCTCAGGGACTAGTTCCGTGTCATCGTCAGGCAGCCCCATGCGCGATTTTCTCATGCGCCACAGGGAAGGGCTGCTATTGGTGATTCTTGTTCTTTCATCCCTTCTCATCATTTCCAGGCAGGTCCAGGACCCCACCGGCATAAACTATTTCCGGAGGAGTGTCATTACCGTCACATCGCCGTTTCAGAACGGATTAACTGCTGTCATCGGCGGAGTGAGGAGCATTTGGGGCGACTATCTTTTTTTCTTCGGTACCAGGGCGGAAAATACCCAGCTCAGGGAGGAAGCCAGCCAGCTGAGAAGCGAAGTCCAGAAGTTACGGGAAGAACTGTACAGGGCAGGGCGTCTTGAAGAGTTTTCTGCATATCGGTTTGAAACCGGCTTTACCGGAATGGCTGCCCAGGTGATCGGTGAATCTCCTGATTCATGGACACGCACTATTGTTGTCAATCGAGGAATGGAAGAGGGTGTGAAACGAAGCCTTCCGGTTGTAACGCCGGACGGCCTCGTGGGAAGTGTTGTCCAAACCTCTGATCACAGTTCCATAGTTCGCCTGATCGTGGACCGTTCCTCAAGGGTTCCTGTTCTTGTAAGCCGCTCACGGGCAAGGGCTATTCTGGAGGGGGAGAGCTCCGGAACCTGTCAACTGAAATACCTGGACCGGACCGAGGATGTACAGCAGGGTGACATTGTCATAACCAGCGGGCTTGCCGGTATTTATCCCCGGGGTATAGAGGTCGGTACGATCACTCAGGTTCTGACCAGAAGTCATGGACTATATCAATATGCCAAAGTTCTGCCGAAAGCGGCCATAAACCGTATTGAGGATGTCCTCATCATCCGGACTGAACAGGGTCTGGAGGAAAAATGAGGTATTTATATTTTCTGTTCCTTTTCGGAGCCGCTCTAATTCTTCAGTCATCTGCCGTTTCTGTTGTTCTGCCCGACTGGTTCGTCGGCGGTTTTGATCTTCCTCTGATCATCGTCCTTCATATTGCCATGACCCGCGGAAAAATTCCGGGGATGATGACAGGTCTTGTGATGGGATTTCTCCAGGACTCCATGAGCGGGGGTGTGCTCGGTTTCAACGGGGTTTCCAAGATCATAGCCGGTTATATGGGAGGCTTCCTCAAGGAAAAGTTCTTTGTGCGCAGTATGGGTCACAGGACTGCATCGGTGGCCGGGGCTGTTTTTGTAGCCCTTCTGTCAAAAGTCACCGTTCTTGCCCTTTTTGCGCAATCCCGCCCATCCCTGTTATCGGTACAGTTTTTATGGGGTTTTGCCGGCAATACCCTTTTTGCCCTGCTGATCCATTCTCTACTGGATCGTTTCGAAAAAGCTTTCGGGGTCAGGGCGGAAGAGGAACTGAGTCTGGGGGACTGAGAAATGGGTCCACTTCCAAAAAGGTCCGGTGATGTGCTGCCCGGTATTGAGAGGCGGATCGTAGTCACCATGGCAGTCTTCTCCCTTATTTTTCTCCTGCTTCTCTTCTACTTCTGGCGGCTCCAGGTTCTGGACCACTCCCTTTACCTGAGGCTCTCTGACAACAACAGGATTCGACTCATCGACATGGCGGCGACGCGGGGTATTGTCACAGATCGCAACGGTGTGATCCTGGCTGACAGCACTCCGAACTATGCTCTCGCCCTCATCCCGGAGGATATGGGAATCGACAGGGAAGCTGAAATAGTATCCTTGGCCGACCTTCTTGGGAGGGATGGTGCCCAGGCTGTTGAGCTGTTTGAAAAGAACGCAACCCATGCACCTTACAGTGCCGTCAGGGTTTTCGAGCACCTCGGTCCTGAAGAGGTGGCCCTGTTCGAGGTCAACCAGGACGACTTCCCAGGATCCCGCCTGATGGTAGTGCCCCGCAGGTATTATCCCTACGGTAAGATCGCAGCGCATATATTTGGATATGTCGGGGAAATATCAAGGGAACAGCTGGACTCCGGGGAATATCCCGGGACGAGGAAGGGGGATACGGTTGGTAAGTACGCTCTGGAAAAAGCTTATGATCAATATTTGAGGGGTAAAGATGGAGGAAGGCAGGTCGAGGTGAATGCCAGAGGCAGGGAGCTGAACATCCTGGGAGCCACTGAACCGTCTCCGGGGGCCAACGTCACGCTGACGCTGGATATTCGACTGCAAAAAGCTCTGGAACTGGAGCTGTGGGAAGTGAGGGGGGCCGGTGTTCTCATGAACGTTCAAACCGGTGAGATCCTCGCCATGGTAAGCAGGCCGGCCTTTGACCCCAACGAATTCTCCCTGCGCCTGACCAGTGAAAGGTGGAATGAGATCGTCAGGGATCCGGGGCATCCTATGCAGAGCCGGGCCATCCAGGGGATGTACCCGCCCGGTTCCACCTTCAAGGTCGTCACTGCCATCGCAGCGCTTATGGAAAAAAGCATGGATCCTGATGAACCCCTTTTCTGCTCAGGCGGATATCGTTTCGGTCGGAGAACTTACCGCGATTGGAAGCTGGGGGGGCACGGTAATGTTGATCTTTACAAGGGGATCGTTGAATCCTGTGACGTCTATTTCTACCAGGCGGGTGAAAGGACCGGTATTGACGCCCTGGCGCGATGGGCCTCGGTCCTGGGGCTTGGCAGGAAAACCGGGATCGACTTACCCGGGGAGAAAGAGGGGCTGGTGCCGTCCCCTGACTGGAAAAAAAGGGTGAGGGGTGAAGTCTGGTTCCCGGGCGAGACACTTTCGGCCGCAATAGGGCAGGGCTACGTTCTGGTAACCCCCCTCCAGCTGACATCTCTGTACGGAACCATCGCGAGAAGAGGAACTCATATGGATCCCTACCTTGTAAGCCGAGTTGAGGATGTGGCGGGTAACGAACTGTACAGGCGCGACCCCGCTGTGAAGCATGAATCAGACATCCCGGATGAGGTCTTTGACAGAATTATCAGCGGGCTTGCAGGTGTTGTGGCCGAGGACAGTGGTACGGCCAGGTTCGCCCGCTGGGCGGGTGTGCCGGTGGCCGGAAAAACGGGCACCGCCCAGGTGGTGCGCCTCCAGGAATTGCCTGAGGGAGAGGAGGAATTTCCCTACGAACTAAGGGATCATGGCTGGTTCGCCGCCTTCGCTCCGGTTAATAAACCCAAGATAGTTGCGGCGGTCGTCGTGGAGCACGGTGGGCATGGTTCCTCATCAGCCGCCCCCATAGTAACGCGCCTGATAAAGAAGTACGGAGAACTCTACCCGTTAGAGGAACCCGCCCCCGATCTTTTGGAAGAGACACCGTGAGAGGGCTTTTCAACATACACCGGATAGATTTCGTGCTGCTGGGCTCTACACTGGCCCTGTCTGGTATGGGGATCCTGGTCATCAGGTCCGCTACCGCAGGAGGCCGCTTTGCCGAGTACCCCGGACGGCAGGCTTACTGGCTGGCTATAGCCCTCGTGGCCTATTTAATCGGGTATTTCGTGGACAGGAGACATCTTCAGCGTGGCGCTTACAGCTTTTACTGGGTGACATTCACAGTTCTGGTAGGGCTGGCAGTGGCAGGTAAATGGATCGGGGGGGTCCAGCGTTGGATCCATGCTGGCGGTTTGACTTTCCAGCCATCTGAACTGGCAAAGCTGGCCCTTATCCTGGCTCTTGCCAGATATTTCAGCAGGAGGAAAGCGGCGCCTCCTTACGGGCTGGAGGAGATCATGGTGCCGCTGCTCATGATCGCAGGTTTCGCGATCCCCGTGGCCATTCAACCGGATCTCGGTACTGCCATGTTTCTTGTCCTCATATCCGGAGTTGTGATCCTCTTTTTAGGAGTGAGATGGTCCACACTCATCGTTTTTGTCGTCGGCGCTGCCGCCGCTGCCCCTTCGCTGTTTTTCACCCTCAAGGATTATCAGCGCGACAGGATATTGAATTTTTTTAGTCCCGGGCGGGATCCCCTGGGGACCGGTTACCATGTGGTCCAATCCAAAATCGCAATTGGTTCGGGTGGTTTGTTCGGCAAAGGGTTCCAGCAGGGGACTCAATCCCAACTGCGATTCATCCCGGAACAGCACACAGATTTCATCGTCTCGGTACTGGCAGAAGAGTTCGGTTTCGCCGGTGTCCTGCTCATGCTTGGCTTGCTGCTCTTCCTCACTTTGTACCTTTTCAGCTATATCGAATTCACCAAGACCCGATTTTCCGTAATTGTCGTAGTGGGGATCACATCCGCCTTTGCCCTTCAGGCTGCCATTAATATTGCCATGGCGGCGGGGGTTTTGCCGGTGGTGGGGTTGCCTTTGCCGCTTTTGAGTTATGGGGGGTCCTCCCTGGTCACTACCTTCCTGGGGTTTGGAATCATCGCGGGCTACAAACGTCGGAGATAGGGGACGTCCGTCCATAGCACGCCAGCTACTTCGTACTTACTCTTCGCAATCCTCAACAACTTCTTAAATTCTGGGTTCGGCCCTCAATAGCACATCATTTGTCCCGCCGATTGCGGGATTATCACCCTTCGGCAATCCTCATCCCGCCAAAGGCGGGACTGCGGTTCCCTCGTCAATCGAGCCTCGTATCTGGCAAACTTTGAACGGCCGATAAGAACGGTCCATATGAGTGCGATTACGGTTTACACGGAGCAAATTCAAATTATTCTCAAAAAGAAGTGATTTGGAACGGGAATAAAAGCCGAAGGGTTGGAGTTGTTACCAGACTGACACGAGCCACCGGAGTTCCGTTATCGGCTAACAGCATTTGATCTTCTCCTGCGTCCTGCGTTATTTATTCCCCGATCTCCGCATATATTTCCTCAAACTCACCCTCGTTCTCTCTGAAGATGGATAGGATCTCCGGATCGAAGTGATCTGGTACGGTCCGGTCGTCGCCCTCCAGGATGATGCGGCATGTGTCGTTGTGATCGAAGGCTGATTTGTATACCCGGACGCTTCGAAGGGCATCGTAGGTGTCGGCCAGAGCCATGATGCGTCCTTCTACTGGGATCTGTCCCTGGGCCAGGCCGCTGGGGTATCCTGTTCCGTCCCACTTTTCGTGATGTGTCAGGGCTATGGTCTTACCCATTTCGAAACGCTGGTGCTCGCCGATGATCTGTGCTCCATACAGAGTATGTTTCTTCATCTGGGTCCATTCCCCCTCGTCCAGCTTACCTGGTTTCTGGAGGATGCTTCGTGAGGTGTGGAGCTTACCAATATCATGAAGTGTTGCCTGGACGCGGATGTTTCTCGTAAACCGATCGGACATGTTCAGCTTTTCGGCCAGGGTGGAACAGTAAGCTCCCACGCGCTGGATGTGGTCACCGGTATCCTCATCCTGGATCTCTGCCGCTCTGGCCAGGCTGTAAACAGTATAGTTAAAAGCGTCTTCTGTCTCAGTTACCTGTTCGGACAGGGATTTCAGGAACTGGGCCTGCATGACCAGGCTCTCCAGAACTGTTGCCTCATAGGTGGAAACTTCCGACTGGTAGTTGAGCGCATACAGCGACAACGACTTGCTGGCGAAGGACACCATGTTTTGCACAGTGGTGCCTGTTTCCTTCAGGTGGGAGACCAGTCCTGCGAAGGAAGAGTTTTCCAACTCCGATCGGTTGTAGAAATTAACAGTCGCAGTTTTTGTTCCAACAGATGACGGTGCACATGATTGTTCCGGCAGGTCCATCGGCGTTCTGTTGGTCTTTCCGTTTTCGTAAGAATATTTATAAAAGTGGCACTCTTTGTCATCCCCTTCCACACCCAGGATAAGGGAGGTCGGTTTTGCCGCCGCGCCTCCGTTCTTACGGATAAGCTGGCTTACAATGCTGTCCATGGAAAAGAGGAGATCAAAATCGGAAGGGTGGAAGGTCTGGATAATCGATTCACCGAAATTAGTGATGCCCTTGATAGTAGTGTAGGCGTCGATAAGCTTTTCGTTGAGATCCTTGACCTTGAGAAGCATTTTTATGCGTGCGAGAACTTCGGCTTCCCTGAAGGGTTTGTTGATATAATCTTCTGCACCGGCCTCTATACCTTTGATCCTGTCTTCGGTGTCGGTGAGGGCGGTGACCATGATAACGGGAATGTGCCTTAAATGTTCGTTGGTCTTTATGCGCCGGCATACCTCAAAACCATCGATACCCGGCATGTTGATATCCAGGAGGATTATGTCTATTGCCTCGTCCTGGAGGATCTTAAGGGCCTCTTCGCCGTTTTCAGCTTCAAGGATCTGGAATCTGGCAGAATCCAGCATATCGCTGACGATAACCCGGTTGAGGCGTTCATCGTCCACACAGAGAATTCTTGGACGGTCTGACATCTTCTGCTCCCCACTGCTCTATTACACAATTGTATTCCTACCTGTTATAGATATGGTTGTTTTAACGGAATGTCAAGGGTGGAAAAACAGAATGTAGAACGCAGAAGAAATACGCAATAAACCATGACAACAATCTGATTAGAAACAATGCTTTTTCTACATTCAACCTTGACAGGGTCGCAAAAAGTCCGTTATCGGCTTTTTGCTCCTCGGAAAGGGAAAAGCGTGGTTTTCCCTTTCCTCACAAATCAATGACTTACACCCGCAGTCATTGATTCGGGCGCCCCGCGCGGGGCGCATTGATGACTTTTTGCGAAGTCTTCAGCATTCAAAAGCATCCCAATAAACACTGTGTTATTTTGATCTTGTTCCCCTCTTCATTGCACGCTTTGCCCACCAGGGAAAGGTGGACGCCCAGTTTCTCGGCAATAAGGTGGGCATCCTGGCAGGAAAGGCTGCCGTCCACGATCTTCTCCTCGATCATCTCACGCAGTTTTGCATCGTCCATAGGGGCCTCCCGGGTTTTTTGGACCGCTTGACGCGGGGACGCGGAGACGCGGTGACACGGGGAAGGATCGCTCCGTACCAGCAAATGGGACATCTCCGCTTCCGGATATTTATAAGGTTCAGCACTCTGAACGTATTATCGGTTTCTCGTTCAGTGTTTTTAATAACATTTTTTTCTCTCCGCGTCCCCGCGTCGCCGTGTCTCCGTGTCAAACGGTTTTAATCAGATCTCGCTCGCCATCATATATATCACGCTTCTCTCTTCCCCGGTGATCTGGGAAAGCACAGAAGCGACCCTTGAGGCAGAAAGGCCCTCTGCCCTTAGCCTTTTTATTGCGGGAAGCAGGTCAACGGTGCGTTTTATGGGCTCAGCCCCTTCGATCAGGATGGAGACCTCGCCCTTGATCTTTCCCGTTTCCAGGTGATGTGCCACCTCACTGGCTGTACCCCTGATAAACTCCTCGTGAAGCTTTGTCATCTCCCGACCAAGTACCAACTGACGGTCTCCCATGATCTGCGCTATCGCGCTAAGGGCCGCAAGAACCCGGTTGGGTGATTCGTATATCACAAGAGGGAAGCCTGTGGCTGCAAGTTGTGCGAGAACCTCCTCACGAGACCCTTTTTTGGGAGGGAGAAACCCCTGGAAAAGGAACCGGGTCAGCTCCATACCAGAGGCAGACAGGAGAGCGGTTAACGCACTTGGACCGGGTATCGGGACCACCGGGATCGATTTATTCACACACAGTCCCACCAGATAATGGCCGGGATCGGAGATGCCGGGAGTCCCGGCGTCGGTGATAAGAGCCACATCTTTGCCTTGCTCAAGTCTGGCGGCGATCGTTATAGCCGCATCCTGGCGGTTGTGTTCTCTGTAACTGATCATCTCCGTATTGATTTCAAGAGCGGAAAGCAGCTTGCGGCTGTGGCGTGTGTCCTCGGCAGCAACCACGTCCACCTTCCGGAGCACCTCTTCTGCCCGTCGGGTGATGTCCCCCAGATTACCGATGGGTGTCGCGACTATGAAAAGGGTTCCTTTTTCCTCATGCATCTAGACCTCCGAAACAGCTCTCGTTTTGATCAGTGCCGTAAATCATATACCAAGTGTTACCACAGATAATAGTACTTCCTTCAAAAGCGGGAAGAGCTGTTTCTCGCAGAGACGCAGGGGGCGCAGAAAAAAGTAACCCGGGTGAAAGGTTGTCATCGCGAGCCATTGCCTGAGCGAAGCGATCTCGATCCCTGCAAATGCGGTAATCTTCTAACACAAAGTACACCAAGTTTTGCAAGGGAAGACCCAGGCAGGTTTCACAAAGGCAGACCAGGCCCAGGGCAATCCGGGTCATCGCGAACAGTTACCCATGTGAAGAGATCCCGGTTTTATTGAAATCAGTAAAGGTGATCTCTTGCAGGGTCGCCCGCCGTTGCCAAGGCTATGGCGGGCAAGCAGCTTGTCCACCAACTTGTGCAGCGTAGCTCGCAGAGCGACGGTGGGAGTTCTCTGAAAAAGGCACAGACTTTAAGATCTTAACCCGGATTTGGTCTAAACTGCGTTCCCTGCCCATCGATCACGCTCTGGGACCTGAGCTTGTCGAAGGACGTTTGCAGTGAGTAACGCTTGCTGCAAGACAAACCGGCGTGAAAAGGATTTTCCATGGAAGATGGAATATCTTTTTTTCAAATTAATTCAGTTACTTCCGTTTGACACTCGGATTAACCATCTGATAGATTTTTATGTTAACTTATATTTTTTGGAGGGAAAGACCATGAGGATCGGAATCTTGACGGGTGGAGGTGACTGTCCCGGTTTGAATGCAGTCATTCGTGCCATAACCAGAAAGGGTCTCCAGGAGGGTGACAACATTCTCGGAATCCTGTACGGGTGGAAGGGGATGATCACGGGGCAGCATAAAGAACTGACACAGCGTTCAGTTTCCGGACTGATCCATCGTGGTGGCACTATCCTGCACACGTCCAGAACGAACCCTTTCAAGGAGGAGGGGGGGGGCGAAAAGGTGATAGCTACCTTCAAACGCCTGGGTTTAGACGCCCTGGTCGCCATTGGTGGTGAGGATACACTTGGCGTCGCCCACAGGCTTTACAAAGAGTATGATATGCCCGTTGTCGGTGTTCCCAAGACCATCGACAACGATCTTTCCGGAACCGATGTGACCTTCGGGTTTGACACGGCTGTATCCATAGCCACGGAGGCCATTGATCGCCTTCACACGACAGCCGAGTCCCACGACCGGGTAATGGTTGTGGAGGTTATGGGCCGGCATGCCGGCTGGATTGCCGTGCATTCGGGGATGGCCGGCGGGGCCGACGTCATTCTCATCCCGGAAAAGCCTTTTGATCTGAATGAGGTTTCAGAGGCCATAAGGTCCAGGCATGCGAGGGGCAAGAGTTTCTCCATCGTTGTGGTGGCGGAAGGGGCGAGGCTTGAGCAGGAAAATACCAATGGTCTGGTGAAGCAGACGGAAGACCTTGACGAGTTCGGGCATGTGAGGCTTGGTGGAATAGGGCATTTTCTGGCCAATGCCATCGAAGAGAGGACAGGTTTCGAAACGAGGGTGACCGTACTCGGTCATGTCCAGAGAGGTGGTACTCCCACGGCACATGACAGAATATTGGCCACACTCTTCGGAATACGAGCACACGAACTGATCAGGATGGGAAGGTTTGGCAAGATGTCCGCCATTGTGAACGGCCGCCTAGGTGAAGTCACCCTTCAGGAAGCTATTAAAGAGCTCAAAACTGTTGACATGGAACTTTTCAGGATGGCGGCCATTTTCTCAGGTTAGGATTGTATTGATGCCAGAATTCAGAACAAGGATGGGTGTTGTGGGAGGCGGGAGCTGGGGTACAGCCCTGGCGATCCACTGTGCCAGTGTCGGGATGTCGGTCAACTTGTGGGTCTACGAAGAGGATCTCGCCCGGCGGATGGTTGAAACGAGGGAGAATGATATTTATCTGCCCAATGCTCCTTTGCCTGATGCCATCAGGGTGACCCACCTCTTCGAAGATTGCCTGGCTGGGGCCCAAATGGTGATGTCCGTGGTCCCCTCCCACCTTTCGAGGGAAGTCTGGAGCGAGGCTCACTCTTACCTCCCTGTCGATGCTATACTCATCAATGCCACCAAAGGAATAGAGGACGAAACCTACCTGACCTCCTCCGGGGTGCTGGCCGAGTCCGTTGGGGGGGACATCCAGGATCGTATGGTGACACTTTCCGGCCCCACATTTGCCAGGGAAATCGCTTTGGGTTTGCCTGCCGCTGCAGTCATAGCCGGGAATAATGCTGAACTGACAAGCACAGTCCAGTTGGCTCTCAACTCGAAAAGCTTTCGGTTCTACACCAACCAGGATCCCATAGGTGTGGAAGTTGCCGCTTCTCTGAAGAACGTCATGGCCATAGCCGTAGGTATCTGTGATGGGCTTGGGCTAGGCCATAACGCGAGAGCCGCCCTCATTACGAGGGGGTTGGCTGAACTGGCCAGACTCGGTGTAACTCTCGGTGCCGATCCCCTGACCTTCCAGGGGCTCGCGGGTGTTGGTGACCTTGTTCTTACCTGTACAGGGGATCTTTCCCGTAACCGGACCCTTGGGCTAAGGTTGGGCCAAGGCGAAAAACTGGCCGATATTATCGCTTCCACCCCCATGGTTGCGGAGGGCGTCAAGACGACCAGATCGGCACGAGGACTTGCCAGGCGGGAGGGGGTGGAGATGCCCATTACCGAGGAAATTTACGAAGTCCTTTACAGTTCAAGAGATGCGCTTGGGGCCCTCAAGGCACTTATGAGTAGATCCCCCAAGAAGGAGAACCTTGAATCTAAAGTATAAAGTGGTGGAGACCCAGATCGTGACCGATGAGGTAATGGAAGGCCTCATCAACTCCTGGGTGGATAAGGGATGGCATCTGGATGGAATACGTTTTGCCATGAGCGATGCAAGCAAGCGACCATCGATGGCATTTATCCTTTTCACCAGGGAAGGGGACACACTGGAGGAAGAAAATGGAGGTGGAGATGGAGAGGGAAGTTAGTGCTGTAAAGCTGAAGACCAGTGTGCTCAAAAGGGTTCTGGCGCGCCTGGTGGACGGCCTTGTGGCCTGGGCTTTTGCTCTGGTCCTTCCCCCGGTTGGGATCCTGGTGGGCCTGGTGTACCTCGCTTTGGCTGATGGTATGCAGAAAGGGCAAAGCCTGGGCAAGATGGTCTTTGGTCTGGAGGTTGTGACATCAGATGGATCACCTTGTGACCTGAAGGCTTCCATTTACAGAAACATTCCCTTTGAACTGGCCTTCCTGTTTGCGGCCGTTCCCGTCCTGGGCTGGATACTCCTTATCATAGCTGGGATTCCCATTCTCCTTATCGAACTCTGGCTGGTTATCGCGGATCATCACGGGCTGCGGCTTGGAGACCGGATCGCAGGCACCACGGTCGTGGAGTTGGTCCATTGAGATAGGTCGCAAAAAGTCCATGAGTGGCTTTTTGCTCCACGGAAAGGGAAAAACGCGGTTTTCCCTTTCCTCACGGATCGATGATATTAGTGTCGTTCATCGATCCGGGCGCCCTTCTCAGGCGCGGCAGCATTACCCGGGATTAAGGAAGCACAGGTCCTGTGAAAGGCGGGAAGAGCTAATTTACCGCAGAGCGAAGATGGGTCATCGCGAGCTGATACCATGCGAAGCGATCTCAGGTTTTTGAGATTTGAGATCTGAGATCTGAAATTCGCTTTTCTAACAGGGATAAAGGGGATAAAAAGAACGGGTATCGGAGTGTCGGAGTGTCGGAGTATCGGCGTATCGGGGAGAAAGGCGCGTGGGAGCATGGGTGCGAGGGGGAAAGATTGTCATTCCGGACACAGCCTGATCGTGATCCGGAATCCAGGGGAATAGCAGTTTCTGGGGGAAGCGTTAATGGCGGTATCTCACAGGCATGAAGGGGATTAAGTAGCTCGATGAAAAACCGCCTCATTACACTCTTCGCATCAGGTCTGGGCGCCGGCTATTCCCCCATAGCCTCAGGGACGTTTGGCACCCTTGTCGCCATTCCCCTTTTCATCCTTCTTTCACGATGGGGAACTCCCGGGGTTCTTACTGGTCTGGTGGTTATCGCTTTACTGGGGATACCGGCTTCCGATCATATGGAAAGATCTATAGGTGCCAGTGACCCCGGCAAGATAGTCATCGACGAGATCGCCGGGTATCTGCTTGCCATGGCAGGTTCGCCGGTGGAGGCAAGGTACATAATCGCCGGGTTCTTTTTGTTCCGGTTCTTCGATATCCTTAAACCGCCCCCTGTTCGCCAGGCCGAAAAATATCTGCGTGGTGGACTGGGTGTTGTGGCCGATGATCTCCTGGCTGGGGTCTATGCCTGGATATGTCTGAGATTGCTGGAGAAATTTCTGTTCTGATTGGGGGACAAAGTGCCTGAGGGACGGATTCTTGAGCGGTGTATCCAACGGGGGTGGAAAATGGCTGTGGCCGAATCGTGCACCGGCGGCCTGATAGGGGCGCGTCTTACATCCGTGCCGGGCAGTTCGTCCTATTTCCTGGGCGGTGTCATCGCCTATTCCAACAACCTGAAAAAAGACCTTCTCAAGGTTCCTGCTGTACTTCTGGATTCAGAGGGTGCAGTGAGCGGCCCCGTGGCCGAGGCCATGGTCCGGGGGGTCATCGCTGCCACGGGTGCTCACTGCGGGATCTCGGTTACAGGGGTGGCTGGCCCCGATGGGGGGACCCTGGAAAAACCGGTGGGAACGGTGTGGGTGGGAATCGCCCTGCCTTCAGAAACAATGTCGAGACAATACAATTTCACCGGAAACCGGGATGAAGTGAGAGAACAGGCAGTAAATGCGGCACTGGAGCTTTTCCTGGAAAAAGCTGGTTCATGAAATGCGGTAAGAGCCTTAACGCAGAAGGCCGCAGAGGCGGCCCGCTGGTAGGCCGCATGTTCCGCAGGGTTACGCAGTTAGATCTAAACCGAAATAAAGATTCAACCGCGGCCCTCCGCGATAGCGCCTGCAAGGTGGCGCTCCTGCGATTCTCTGCGTTAAAGTTTTTGATTTTGCCTTCTGGAATTTGGAATCAAGACCATGCGCCTTTTCATCGCTATCCCAATAGATAAAATAATTCTCGACACCCTCGGAGGGGTGGTGGAAAAGCTCAGGGAGTCCCGGGCGCCGGTGCGGTGGGTCCGCCCGGAGGGCATGCATTTGACCTTAAAGTTTCTGGGCGAAACGGACGAGGACCGTGTGGAGCCCCTGGCTGAGGCAATAAAAGGAGTAACCAGCAGCATCCTGCCCTTCCCCATTTCAGTCACCGGTGCAGGTGCTTATCCCAACCTTCGGGGGCCCAGGGTCCTGTGGGTTGGTGTCGTGGAAAGCTCCGGCACTCTCAAGCGCCTCGTAAAGAATGTTGAAGAGGAGACTGAAAAGCTTGGCTGGGAGAGGGAAAGAAGAGCGTTCTCTCCCCACATCACCATCGGCCGGGTTAAGGGAAATATGAACATCGCCCGCCTCACCACTTCTGTGAAAGAGATAAAGAATGATCACTGGGGGGACCAGGAGGTGGGAGAACTGGTTTTGTATAGCAGTGAGTTAAAGCCGGGAGGAGCGGTGTATGAGAGGGTGCGCGTGCTCAATTTAGGAAAAGGGAATCCAGAATCCAGAATCCAGAATCCAGATTAAGATCGAAAGCTACCCTACTTTTTG
Source organism: bacterium (assembly GCA_029210965.1). Classification (NCBI taxonomy): domain Bacteria; species bacterium. Next base: position 46,626 of record JARGFZ010000008.1, read on the forward strand.
TGTCATTGCGAGGAGCGTTAGCGACGCGGTAATCTCAGTGGTTATGAAAGCGGCAAAAGCCTTAACGCAGCGGGCCGCAGTTCAGCCATTCCCAGGCTGAATCGCAGGGTGACGCAGGGTAAACCTAAAACCACAAACTCTCTTAATGAAATAAGAGGATAAGAATTAATGAATCATGTGAATGGTTCTGAACTTGCTGTTACAGATGAAGAGATAGCAGGTGTTAGGAAAATTATTGGAAGAAAGAGAGTAACTCTTGTAACGGCTGCTCTGATTTTGATTGAAAACTTTGCGGCCTTTGCAGTAAATAGCTTTTTACCGCTGTTATAGAAACCGGGATCGCTTCCGTCGTCGCCTGCCGCTATGACGTGACAAGTCGCATGAAATAATGGTTCGCGAAGACAGACAAGTTGGATTCCGGGTCTTCGCTTTCACTCCGCCCGGAATGACGGCTTGTCTTTTCCCCATCCCCTCCATCCCCTTCACCCCTGTTAAACCGATCGCTTTTAAAGTGACTGCTCCTTCCCCTTTTTTTGGGTTCCCTCTGCGTCCGAAGCCTGTCACGCCAGAGGCGTGACAACCTCTGCGTTTCAAAAACATTGCTTTTATAAGAGCTGCTTTTAGCCTGGTTTAAAGGTTTTCTTCTGCGTTCTACATCCCCTGTCCTGAGCCTGTCGAAGGGCACATTCTACATTCTACATAACCTGCCGTTTTTCGGCAGGTTATGTAGCAAACTGGTACAGAATTTGCTATTATCCGCTGTTACAAGTGCCATCGGACCCGGAGACATCGGAAGGTAGAGTGAAATGACACAAAGAGTGGAAAAAGATAAGGCAATAGAAGCAGCGGTCACCCAGATCGAACGGCAGTTCGGCAAGGGGTCCATCATGCGGCTTGGTTCGGATGAGGCAGTGCCCGGGGTGCCGGTCATCAGCACCGGGGCTATTCCCCTGGATGTTGCTCTGGGAGTAGGCGGCATCCCGAGAGGCCGTGTAACTGAGATATACGGGCCCGAATCATCCGGAAAGACAACCATGATGCTCCATGTGATAGCCCAGGCCCAGAAAGAGGGTGGAGTAGCCGCCTTCATTGACGCTGAGCACGCACTGGACATTGGATACGCCAGGAAGTTGGGAGTGAAGACCGACGATCTCCTGATCTCCCAGCCGGACACTGGTGAACAGGCGCTGGAGATCGCCGAGATGCTCCTTCGAAGCGGCGCTCTGGATGTCATTGTCATCGATTCGGTGGCCGCTCTGGTCCCGAGAGCTGAGATCGAGGGGGAGATGGGGGATTCCCACATGGGTCTCCAGGCCCGCTTGATGTCCCAGGCTCTGCGAAAACTTACCGGAGCGATCAGCAAGACAAGAACCTCTCTCGTTTTCATAAACCAGATTCGTATGAAGATCGGTGTTATGTTCGGCAACCCGGAAACCACTTCCGGCGGTAATGCCTTGAAGTTTTACGCTTCCGTACGGCTTGATATCAGGCGTATCGGCAGCCTCAAGGATGGAGAGAGGCAGGTGGGCAGCAGGGTGCGTGTCAAGGTTGTAAAGAACAAGCTGGCTCCACCTTTCCGCCAGGCCGAGTTCGACATGATCGATGGTGAGGGCGTTTCTCACGAAGGGGCCCTCATCGATATGGCCCTTGACGCCGGGTTCATTACCAGAAGCGGGGCATGGTACTCCCATGGGGAGGAGCGCATCGGTCAGGGTCGGGAAAACGCCCGGCAGTTTTTTAAAGAGAACCCCGATATTGCTGCCCGGATAGAGGCTCAGGTTCGAGAACACTACGGTATAGCTGTTTCTGACGGTAACAGTGGGGGTGAGGAAAAATGAGTGAGCAGGATATACTGGACATCAACGAACTTCTGAAAGCCTCTTCTGCCTACAAGGCCTCCGATCTGCACATCAAGGTGGGTAACCCTCCGGTTCTGCGGGTGGATGGCCGTCTACATCCCATGCCGGAAAAGAGGAGGGTTACACAGGAAGATGTCATGAAGATCGGCTATTCGGTCATGACTGATGGCCAGAAGGAGAAGTTCAAGCGCAGTAGCGAGATCGATATCGCCTACAGCGTCCCGGGTCTGGGAAGGTTCCGGGTCAACATTTTCCAGCAGCGCGGTACCATCGGCCTCGTTTTCCGGCTTATCCCGGTGAAGATCAAGACCCTTGAGGAACTGGATCTCCCGCCTGTATTGGGAACCCTGGCGTTAAAGCCTCGAGGCCTGATCCTTGCCACCGGGACAACGGGAAGCGGCAAATCCACTACCCTCGCGGCGATGGTTCACCACATCAACCAGAACAGAACCTCCCATATCCTCACCGTGGAAGACCCCATTGAATACCTTCATCGTGATGTTAAATCCATCGTCAACCAGAGAGAGGTCGGCTCGGATACACTCTCCTTCGGAGCGGCCTTAAAGAGTGCGTTGCGACAGGATCCCGATGTCATAATGGTCGGGGAGATGAGGGACTTCGAAACGGTGGAAACGGCTCTGGTGGCTGCGGAAACCGGACACCTTGTTATGAGTACTGTCCACACCGTGGACGCAACGGAAACGATCAACCGGATCATCTCGGTATTTCCGCCCTATCAGCAGAAGCAGATACGTATGCAGCTGGCCGGGGTTTTACAGGGGATCGTATCTATGAGGCTTGTACCTGTTTCCCAGGGAAAAGGGCGCGCTCCCGCGGTGGAGGTCCTTATAGCCACCAACAGGGTCAAGGAGTGTATTATCGACAAGGACAGGACTGCAGAACTTCCCGATGTCATCTCCTCCGGATACACCCAGTACGGTATGCAGTCCTTCGACCAGGCCTTGATGATGCTGTTTAAGAAAAAACGTATCACCTATGAGGAAGCCCTCAGACAGAGTACGCGTCCTGATGACTTTGCTCTGAAGGTGAAGGGGATAGACGGTACCTCGGATTCATGGTCGGAAATGGAAAAAATGTCGGCAGACGCATCCGAAGAGGATGAAACTGCATCGGGACCAGAGGATGACAGCGCGGGACTCAAGCTCGACCGTTTCTGATGACCGGGAGCAGCTATAAGTCCGCCAGGCAATGCGCGCTGAGAGCCCTTGGCAGGCGGATGCACACGGTTTATGAGATCAGAGCAGCTTTATCAACGCGTGATTTTGCAGAGGATATTGTCGATAGTGTTGTGGAAGTACTGGCCAGACAGGGCTATATCGATGACCTCGACTTTGCGCAGATCTGGGTCGCAAGCCGTTCCGTTAATCAGTTGCATGGTCGCTTGCGCTTGCTGAAAGATCTGAGGCAAAAGGGTATCCCCGACGAGATCATCGAATCGGTTCTCAGAGACTCCTTCCCTGACGAGGATGAAGCGGCTGTGGCGATAAAGGCAGCTGAAAAAAAACTGCGGGCTCTGAGATCATATGGGAAAGCGGCCGGGAAGGCCACCGGAGCAAAAGGCAGGGAGGCCCTTTACCGTCATCTCAGGTCAAAAGGCTTTTCGACCCGGGCTATCGGCCATGCTATGAACGGTATTTCCTTCGAGGAGGATTCATCTTGACAGGTGCCGAAATCAGGGAACTATTCCTCAGTTATTTTGAAGGGAAGGGGCATCAACGTGTTAAAAGCTCCTCCCTCCTTCCTCATAACGATCCCACCCTCTTTTTCACCAACGCCGGAATGGTCCAGTTCAAGGAACTGTTCCTGGGTAACGAGACACGGAGTTACTCCCGGGCCGCATCCACCCAGAAATGCATGAGAGTGTCCGGCAAGCACAACGATCTTGAGAATGTCGGCCGCACCGCGCGGCATCATACCTTCTTCGAGATGCTGGGCAACTTTTCCTTCGGGGATTATTTCAAGAAGGAGGCTATCCATTACGGATGGGAATTTCTCACCAGCGTAGCGGGTCTGGATCCTGACCGGCTCATAGTCACCGTATTTGACGATGATGATGAGGCTCATGGACTCTGGCAGGAGGTCGCCGGGGTTCCGGCCGATCGGATCTTCAGGCTGGGAGAAAAGGATAATTTCTGGTCCATGGGGGAAACCGGGCCCTGCGGACCCTGCTCGGAGATCCTTTTTGATCGGGGTGAGGATACAGGCTGCCGGTTGCCCGCTTGCGGTCCGGACTGTGATTGCGGCCGGTTCCTGGAGCTTTGGAACCTTGTGTTCATGCAGTACGACAGGGATGGCGAGGGCAAACTTCATCCTTTGCCGAAACCGAGTATAGACACGGGCATGGGGCTTGAACGTCTGGCAGCGGTGCTTCAGGGCCAGGACAGCAACTACCACACCGATCTGGTGTTCCCCTTTGTTGAGGAGGCCGCAAGGGTCTCGGGAGTCAGTTATGGATCTGACGATGACAGCGATGTCAGCCTCAGAGTCATCGCCGATCATGTGCGCGCTGTCACTTTTCTCATCGCCGAAGGTGTACTTCCATCCAACGAGGGGCGCGGATATGTTCTTCGCCGGATCATGCGCCGGGCTGCCAGGCACGGCAAGCTCCTTGGATTGAACGAACCGTTTCTCTACAGGATCTGTCCACTTGTTGGAGAAGTCCTCGGGGATGCCTTCCCCGAAGTGCTTGAAAGCATGAAAACGGTGCAGAAGGTGGTTCATCTCGAAGAGGAACGGTTTGGCAGAACTCTTGATCAGGGTCTGATGCGCCTTAGCCAACTTATCGAAGAGATAAAAGGTTCCGGCAAGGACCAACTCCCGGGTGATGAGATCTTCCGCCTGTACGATACCTTTGGATTCCCCCTGGACCTGTCCCAGGATATCGCCGCGGAAAGCGGCGTCGGTGTGGATGTGGAGGGTTTCAACCAGGAGATGGAAAAACAGAAGAAAAGAGCCCGGGCGTCCTGGTCAGGTTCCGGAGCCCAACTGGTTTCCCCTGTTTACCGTGACCTGATGGATAAGGCCGGAGCCGTTGCGTTCACAGGCTACGATGAGGAACGTACTGAGGGAAGTGTCGTTGCGGGGCTTGCAGCCGGGGAAGATCAGCCTGATTCTTTCTCCGGTGAAGGCGAAGTGGAGATCGTCCTGGATCGGACACCATTTTACGGTGAGAGCGGGGGGCAGGTGGGGGATACGGGTACCATCGTCGGTCAGGGATTTAAAGCCCTTGTTCTGGCCACGACACGACCTCTCCCGGAGCTGGTGGTGCACCGGTGCCGCATGGTGGAGGGGACGGTGCGCGTCGGAGACCTCTGCAGCGCCGAGGTGGACCATGTGTCGCGCAGCGCGACGCGCCGCAACCACACCGCCACCCATTTACTGCACGCGGCTTTAAAGGAAGTTCTGGGAGACCATGTTCAACAGTCGGGTTCTCTGGTTGAACCTGATCGGTTCCGCTTTGATTTTAGTCATTTCGAGGGGGTGACCGATGACGAGGTACGATGTATTGAGGATCTGGTGAACGGCCACGTCCTGGAAAACCTGGATGTCCTGACCCGGGTGATGTCTTCAGAAGAGGCCATGGAGGAGGGAGCGGTGGCGCTCTTCGGTGAGAAGTACGGCGAAACTGTTCGAGTCGTTTCGGTCCCCGGTGTGAGCATGGAGCTGTGTGGAGGCACCCATGTGGCCCGGACAGGGGATATCGGGTTGTTCAAGGTCACCCAGGAGGGCAGCATCGCAGCCGGCGTCCGGCGTATGGAAGGTGCAACGGGGACAGGGGTCCTTGAGATGCTGCGCAATGATGAATGTTTCCTCAGGGGACTGTCCGCCTCGATGAAGGTGCCGGTACCGGAACTTCCAGGGCGCCTCAAAAAACTTCAGGAAACCGTTCAGGAGCAGGACCAGAAAATCAAGGAGCTGATGGCAAGTGTGGCCGGCGGCGGTTCTGCTGATCTGGAAGACCAGATCAGGGAAGAGTCAGGGATCAGGTATCTGGCTGCTGAACTGCCCGGACAGGATGCAGGTTCTCTCAGGGATGCGGCGGACAGGATGCGGGACAGGATCGGGAGCGGGGTAGTTCTCCTCGCAACCCGTGACTCAGGAAAGGTTGCCCTCGTTGTAAGGGTGACCAAGGACCTGTCGGATCGGTTCCCGGCCGGTGAGTTTGTCAAACGCCTCGCGCCCCTGGTAGGTGGAGGAGGGGGAGGCAGGCCCGATATGGCCCAGGCAGGGGGGAAAAACCCGGAAGGGCTCCCGGAGCTGCTGGATGCCGTGGACAGCGTGATCAGGGAGATGGCTCAATGAGATCCGGTTTCAGGAAAATCATCTTTGTTGTGCAACTCGCACTCCTTCTGGTTTCACTGGCAGTTATTTCCGGCTGCTGGATACTCCTGCCTGAAGAGACGGCCATCGTTGTGGAGGTTCTCGGCGCGAAGGGCGGCCCTGTGGACGGAGTGAGCCTGCTTCTGGACGGTTCGGATACGCTCATCACGGGAAGCGCCGGTCAGGTATTTAAAAGCCTGAGCCAGGAAGGGGACCATACGATTCAGCTGGACACCGCTACCTTGATCGATCCCCAGGGCGGGATCGGGTGGGTTCCCCTGGCCAGCCAGGTTTCCGGGGAGCTGGCGCCTCGTTCTTTTGCTGACCGCCCCTTTGCAGGCGGCAGCGACGTGCTCGTCGTTCCGGTGAACAAGGGCGAGATCACGGTTGTAACCGTTTACCTGGATGATATTCAAAAATCGCCCTTGGATAATCAGTGGCTCACGGATGGCCTGGATGCGGCAAACAGTTACCGAACGGCCAATACAGATGAGTTTGGCAGTAACTTGCGCCCCACCTTCTGGTGGCGCCAGGATCCATCCCTCGGTACTACAATAACCTATACCTTCCAGCTGTGGGAAGATGACGACGCAGATACCAGATTCCCCCTGGGAGTCGTCGACCACCCCCAGTACACCACAGCCATGGACCCTTCAGGCCCCGGCTACCTCCAGCCTGATTGGCAGGTTCCCCTTGCAGGCATCCAGAGGGCTGAGATAACGTCCACTGTGAACCAGGTGGTAGTCTGGTCCAGCCAGGCAAGCGATGCGTCAACCCCCATCGATTACGATCTCTATTACGCTCCCACCTCACAGTGGAGTAAGGCCGACTGGGAAAAGAATCCGGTCCTTCGGGATGTTCAGGGAATTTTTGACGGTGCTGCGATAAAGATCCCTGTGGGAGCGGGCACAGGGAACACGGGGGTCGTTCTGAAGAATGGAGTTGAATATACCTTTGCCCTGCGGGCCAGGGACGGGGCCTCCAACCTGGATACGACGGGATCGACCTCAACCCGGAGGGCGACCCCTCCCGGTTCTTCCTCAAGCCTGGGTTCTGTTTCCATCATCAGCGCTGTGGCCGATTCCACAGTGGGTGGGCAGATCGACATTGACCTGACCTGCCAGCCCACTGATAACCTCAGGGTTTATACTGCCCCCAGTTCCGATTTCAACGCCAGGCCTTTTGATGAACGCTTTATCAGGGATACCCACCTTTGTCCTAATAGCGGCACCGATTCCTATGTTCTGGACCGTCTGGTCAACGGCAAGACCTATGCTGTTGGATTTGAACCTTTCGACGCCAACGGGAACGTGGGGACGGCATCATCCGTTGCGTTGGCCACGCCGTCGTACACAGCGGCCCTCGACACCACTGCCCCAACCGGGCTGACCCTCACCGTTACACCCATGGGGAACGGAGATGTGGATGTGATGGTCTCAGCGGTGGCCGATTCCAGCAGTGTGGTGCGGCGAATATACTGGGCTCCGGCTTCCTTCACATCCAACGAGGAAGCCATGATGTTCACCACCTACCCGAGCGCGTCACCGCAGGAAACATTATCGCTGACCGATATTCCCGACGGTATACCCTATAACTACGTGGCCAGGGCCATTGACTCCTTCGGGAACTCGGCCATAGCTGCGAGCCAGGTGACTTTGACCGGAGGGGACGGCATCGGGCCCACCTGGGCGTCGGACGACCCCGCTTTCTTCTCCACAGTGAGCTATTCTATGGGCAGCACCACCTGGCCTCTGGGGGCCACCTGGAGCTACGGTTCCGCGGCAGGAGGGTTTGCCCTGGGGCAGGATCCGGTTCAGGGGCAGGGTGAATACGTCTGGAGGGTCATCCAGGAGAACCCCGACAGGGGCATTACCAGGGCAACCAAACTGGGGGCCTTCTACTCCTGGTCTGGTTACTATTATGCTTCTACGGAAAGCGAGAGGTTTAATATGTCATCTTCCGGTCCCTCCTCCAACGCCGATCACCGGGATGTGTTCAGTTTTGTAGAGGGCGCATCCAACGTCCTGTCGGCTGATGTCATGGGCACCCCCTTCGACAGCTCTGATTCCGCCGGGTACCGGCAGAGAACGGCCAGTCAGTTCAGTTCCTCCCTGGCTGCCGGCTCATGGACCACCAATCAGTTGACTATTCTTTACAATACCAACGCGTATGGACAGGCGGTTGTACGTGAGATAAGCAGTCCGGCTCGTGGTTTTGCAGGGATCCTGAGGGTTTTCAGTGTAAATAAACAACGGCCTTGGCCGACACGTGGACCTCATTTACAGGCCAAGGAGTTCCAGCTGTCCTATTACGATTTCAGCGATGAACTGGTTAACTCTCCAGAACCCACATTTGGGGGCAGCGGGATATTCTTCTTCGGAACCCTGGATGAACCCGACTATCAGGATCCTCTTTGGTAGGAAGCGATACCTGAAAGTAAAGGGCCAATGGATCAGGTCAAAACATACAGATACCTGTTTACCCTCGCCGATCTGGTGCTCCTGGTTGTGGCCGGTTTTGTGGCCTCCAGGATCATCCTGGCCACATTGATGCCTCCGGTGGCGTTGCTGCCTTTCACAAAGGTAGAGATGAAGGCTACAAGTGCAGTTAACAGGGGAATTCAGGAGCCGGATGCCGCTGTGATCGTCCAGCGGAACCTTTTCGGCAGCAAGGTTTTGAACACCGCCTCCCCCGCAGCCGAGAAAACTGAAGCAGATATGGAAGGCCTCCCGGAAAGCACTCTCCCCCTCAAACTGCTGGGAACGGCGGTGCAGGTCAACGGCAAAAGGTCTTTTGCCATCATCCAGGATACGGGCACCCGTGAGGAGCAGATCCATTTTGTCGGCGACGAGATCAGGGAAGGTACGGTCATCACTTCGGTAGCACGCAACAGGGTGGTTCTTCTCAGGAACGGTCTGGAGGAGATCCTGGAGAAAGACGATGACCAAAGTGCTGCGGCTCCTCAATCCTCCCGCACTCGTCCAGCCAGGGCACAGAGAACCCCAACCGTGGCAGAAGGGTCAGAGCCGGTAACGGTTCGTAAGGTTGGGGACAATAATTTCGTCATGGACCGTCGGGAGGTTGAAGGAGTACTCCAGGATTTCAACAAACTGCTCACCCAGATCCGTGTCGTGCCCCACTTTGCCGATGGGAAGCCGGACGGGTTCAAGATATTCAATATACGGCCTGGCAGTCTCTTTGCCAGTCTCGGGATGGTTAATGGTGATATAATCAAGCGCGTCAACGGTCTGGATATCACAGGCCCGGAACAGGCCCTCCAGATGTTCCAGCAGCTTCGGGACGAAAGCCAGGTGACGGTGGACCTGGAGCGCTTTCGAAAAAACCTAACCCTGCAATATGAGATCAGGTGATGCCATGAGATTACGTATGGTCAAGTTGGGCATTATATCCCTCGCATTCTGCCTGCTTCTGGCCCCGGTGAAGGTTTACGCGGCCCAGGCCTACAACGTTGATTTCAACGATGTAGAGATACGCAAGGTCATTGAGACGGTGAGCGAGATCACCGGGAAGAACTTCCTGGTGGATGACCGTGTTCAGGGTAAGGTGACTGTGATCGGTCCCAAATCGTTGACATCTCCAGAGTTGTACCAGGTGTTTCTCTCCATACTCAACGTCAAGGGGTTTGCCGTTGTCCCCTCGGGGAAGATCAACAAGGTGGTTCCATCGGCGAACATCGCCGGCTACGGGGTACAGATGAAAGTGGGCAGGTCGGAAGGGATCACAGGCATCGATGCCTACGTGACCCAGATCATCCCCGTGGAGTATACGGAAGCTGAGGAGCTTAAAAACCTGCTGGTTCCCCTCATCCCCAAGACGGATAACATTACGGCCTACGGCCCGACAAACATTCTTATCGTGACCACTACCGAATCTCTCCTGGCGCGCATAAACCAGGTCATTTCCATGGTTGATGTACCTGGCGCCCGAGAGGAGATCAGGTTGATCCCCGTGAACTATGCCTCTGTTCAGGACCTGGCGGCCAAGGTTTCCCAGGTACTCCAGAGCCAGTCGGGAAGTGCGCAGCCGGCCCAGAGGACTCCCCGCGGGCGGCAGCCGCCGGCAGCATCTTCTGACGCAAAGATCATCGCAGACGAAAGGACAAACACCCTTATCGCCATCGGGGACAGCCAGGCCCTTGATCGGATCCAGGAGCTGGTGAGCAAACTGGACGTGTCTATTCCCCAGGGAGCGGGAAAGGTCCGTGTGTACTATTTGCAGAATGCTGACGCTGGCGAGCTGTCCAGTGTCCTTACGGGCATCCCTCTGGCAGAAGCGGTAAATTTAAGCGAGACGGCACCCGGGCAGCCCGCCCCTCAGCCGGCGGCCAGGCCCCAGACAAAAAAGAGCGATATCTCCATCATCGCGGACCCTTCCACCAACGCTCTGGTAATTACAGCTACACCTGAAGAGTATGAGGCACTAATAAGGGTTATCGAAAAGCTGGATATCCCCAGGGAACAGGTGCTGGTGGAGGTCCTCATTGCCGAAGTCTCCTTTACCAGGACAATGGAACTGGGTGTGGAATGGCGGATCGCTGACGATCTGAATGGTGACGCGGCCGTGTTCGCAGGTTCCAGCTTTGGTGAATTCAACCAGCTGGTAGCTAACCCTGCCGCGCTTCCCAACGGACTGGTGGTAGGTGCCATTGGGGAGACGATCTCCTTCGGGGACCTGGAATTCCCCAACCTGGGCGCACTTATCACAGCCCTGAAAACCGACTCCGATATCAATATCCTCTCCACTCCCACTATCGTAACCACCGATAACAAGGAAGCCGAGATCATCGTAGGCCAGACGGTTCCTTTCCAGACCAGTCAGAAGTTCGACTCCAACAACCAGCCGATATTCACCTTCGACTACCGTGATGTGGGGCTCACCCTCAGGCTCACGCCCCAGATCAACAGCAGCAATTATGTGAAGATGGACATATTCAGCAAGCTCGAGGCTTTGGTCTCCAGCACGATAGGGACGTCGGAGCTTGCTCCCACGACCCTGAAACGACAGGCCAACACCACGGTAGTTGTCAAGGATGGAAATACTGTGGTCATTGGCGGGATGATCCGGGACGACAAGGTAGAAAACGTCAGCAGGGTACCGTTCTTCGGAAGCCTCCCTCTCATTGGACCCCTTTTCCGCTCGCAATCGACCAGGTCAGAAAAGAGCAACCTCCTTATTTTCCTGACCCCCCACATCATCTCCAATTCAAAGCAGCTTCAGGATGCGGCCCGGGGAAGGATGGAAGGTTTCCAGGAGTTCCCCGACGCCGACACTAATAAGAAAAAAGATCACAAGGAGTTCCCCGGGGAGGTCAGGAAAAGGATGAACCTTGGCGAGAGTGAAACCGACATACCTGTCGGCTCTGAAGAGCAGGAATAGGCCTCATGACGGTCCCAGGTGTAGAGGATAGGATCCGGCAAGCTCTTTCCGAAGGGGGGTTCCTCAGCCCTGAGCAGTTTATCGAGGTGGATCACCACGCCCAGCGGAAAGGACTCGCTCTTACCGAGGCCCTTGTCCAGTCAGGCTTCCTGGATGAGATGCAAGTCATCGGTCTGTTGAGCGAAGCCACCGGAGTTCCCTTCAGGATGGAATTTCCCTCCGGATCCACAGCTCTTCCACTACCCCGGACCCTTCCCATCCAGTTCGCCAGAAAACATACTATTTTCCCCTTCAGGGATCCCGATGACGGGACACTCTACGTAGCTGCCAGTGCCATCGATGATGAGGTTATGGAAAATGTGCGCACCCTGTTCGCTGAGGAGGTTCAGCCGGTCCTCAGTACACGCCGGTCCATACTGGAAGCTATCAACCGCACATACGAGCGGGCATCGGAGTCGGCAGGGGATGTTATTGAAAACCTCGAAAATGGCGATCTGGCAATCCGTGTCTCGGACCTGGAGGAACCCCAGGACCTTCTCGATGGGTCTGATGAAGCACCTATTATAAACTTCGTTAATTCGGTGCTTTATGAGGCTGTCAAGGAGAGGGCCAGTGACATCCACGTGGAGCCTTTCGAGGATGACCTGTCCGTCAGGTACCGTGTTGACGGGGTTCTTCACAACGTCCACCACCTGTCCAAAAAACTTCATTCCCCTATCCTGTCCCGGGTGAAGATCATGGCCAGCCTGGACATCGCGGAAAAGAGGCTTCCCCAGGACGGCCGGATTAGGGTCAAGATAGCGGGGAAGGATGTCGATATCCGGGTCTCAACCGTTCCCACCAGCTTTGGGGAACGTGCTGTTCTCAGGCTGCTTGACAGGAGCCAGGTTCTCCTGGGCCTTTCCGAGATCGGTATGGGAGAAGATCATCTCAAGGCTGTGGAAAAGGTGACGCATTCCAGCCACGGCATTACCCTGGTCACTGGACCTACCGGCAGCGGAAAAACCACGACCTTGTACGCGGCTCTCACGAGGATAAATTCGGCGGACAAGAACATCATCACCGTTGAGGATCCGGTAGAGTATCAGCTTGCGGGGATCAGTCAGATCCAGGTAAACCCCAAGATCGATCTCACCTTTGCCAACGGTCTGCGGTCCATACTGCGGCAGGATCCAAACGTTATTATGGTCGGGGAGATAAGGGACCTGGTGACTGCTGAGATAGCCATCCAGGCATCATTGACAGGGCATCTCGTGTTTTCCACCCTTCACACCAACGACGCCGCCGGTGCTGTCACCAGGCTCATTGATATGGGAGTCGAACCGTTCCTGGTGGCTTCATCGGTCAACGCGATCCTGGCCCAGAGGCTTGTCAGGATGATCTGTACCCGTTGTAAAGAACAATATGCTCCTCTTCCCGAGGAACTGGAAGAAGTTGGAATAGACAAAAAAGATCTGCATGAGGGAAGACTGTGGCGTGGTGCAGGGTGCGCCCACTGTCTTGGCACCGGCTACCTGGGGCGGACCGGCATTTATGAACTTCTGGTCGTAAGCGATTCCATTAAGGCAGCTGTCCTCAGGAATCCGGACAGCGGATCCATTAAAAAAGCCGCCCTGGCGGAGGGGATGCGAACATTAAGGCAGGATGGCGCCGGAAAGGTCCTGAAGGGTATTGTTACCATCGAAGAGGTCCTGAGGGTAACCCAGGAAGAAAACGGCCATGCCGCTGTTTGAATACGCTGTCCTTGATAGCAAGGGGAAGCGGAAACAAGGGTTTCTGGATGCTCCTTCTTCCCAGTCGGCCAGGGAAATACTCAAGAAAGACGGTTTTTACATCGTTTCTCTTGATTCGGCCGCGGTCGATTCAAGTATACCTGCCCGCTCATCCTTCCCTGGTTTCGGGCGTATCAGCCGGTCGGACCTGGCCTCCCTGACCCGTCAGCTTTCAACACTTCTAAGGGCCGGCCTTCCCCTGGTGCAGGCGCTGGAAGCGCTGGTGGAACAGATGGAAAAACCGGCTATACGAAAGACTCTTTCCGGAGTCCGGAACCTTGTCAACGAAGGGGCCACCTTCCATGAAGCCCTGGCTCAATATCCCCTGGTTTTTCCCGGTATTTATGTACAGATGTGCCGCGCGGGAGAGACAGGGGGTTTCCTTGAAAAGATAATGGAAAGGCTCGCCGATACCCTGGACAGGGAGGTGCGCCTCAGGGGTAAGGTTGTCGCAGCGCTGGTCTATCCCATGGTGATGACAGTTCTGGGCACCACCTTTCTTCTCTTTCTCTTCGCCTACGTTGTCCCACAGGTTGTGGGTATTTTTACCGATTTCGGGCAGACCCTTCCTGTTCCCACCATGATCCTCCTGTTTGTAAGCGGGATCGTTTCCAGGTACTGGATACTGTTTCTGGTGATGATCGGGGTGGCAGGGATTTCCTACCGCGCCTTTGCTCGCGGTGAGAAAACGGGGCTTGCCCTTGACGCCTTTAAGCTAAAGGTTCCCCTGTTTGGTGGACTGGCGCTTAAGGTGGCCACCGTAAGGCTATCCCACATTCTCGGGACACTTCTGACAAGCGGTGTTCCCCTTATCAAATCCCTTGAGATCGTGGGGGATGTTCTGGGCAACAGGGTCCTCGTATTGGCGGTTCGCGACGCCAGCCGGCAGGTTTCCCAGGGAGGGTCCCTTGCCCAGGCTTTCAGGACCAGTGGAGTGTTTCCTCCCCTATTGCCGAGGGTAATATCTATAGGTGAGCAGAGCGGCGAGCTTTCGGAAATGCTCACCGGTGTTGCTGAAACATACGAAGAGGAGGTGAGCCGTTCCGTTCAGGCCCTCACTGCCATCCTGGAACCTGCCCTCATCCTCATTATGGCGGTTGTTGTCCTTTTCGTGGTTTTGGCGATCCTTCTTCCTATTTTTGAGTTGAATCAGCTTGTTGGAGCCGGTTAGAAATGAAGATATATGAGATTTGAATTCTCAACCTTATCACGCTATGCCGTGAGTGACCTGAAAGGAGAAAGCGTGAGTAAAAAATATTCAAAGAGGCAAGCCGGTTTTACTCTCATTGAGCTCATGGTGGTCATGGTTGTCCTCGCGACCATCACTGTTTTCGTGATTCCCAAGTTCATGGATGCACCCAAGCAAGCTAAGAGGGTCAAGGCTCAGGTGACCATTTCCGCACTGGAAACAGCCCTCAAGACCTACTACCTGGACAACGGATTCTATCCCACGACAGATCAGGGACTCGAGGCCCTGGTGATGGAACCGAACACCGACCCGATACCAGGAAAATGGAGGAAAGGGGGATATCTGGAGAAGGGCAGGATCCCTGATGATCCATGGGGTACCGAATACATCTACCTTTCACCGGGATTACACGGGGACTTCGATATTATCGCTTATGGTCAGGACAAGGTTGAAGGTGGTGAGGGGTGGGATGCGGATATTGAATCGTGGAACCTTGAATGAGATCGGTTCCCGGCGATCACCAGACGGTTTCACCCTTCTGGAGGTCGTCATCGTTGTTTCCGTCATAGCTCTGTTCATCGGACTGGCGGTTCCCAGGCTTCCTGACGTGGCTGGTATGAGGATCCACCGAAATGCCCGCAAGGTGTCCATGATGCTTCAACTGGCCCGTACCAGGGCTGTTTCCCTGCGGCGGTACTACCGCATGGATGTAGACCTTGACACCAGCGGTGTATCGGTTTCCTACTTCGGCCCCGAGGGAACTTACATCCCGGACGATGAGGTTCGTCAGTTCAGCCTGCGGGAGGGGTTCATCGCCGATGTCGTCAACTCCAGTGAAGGGAAGGTTCTTGAAGGCACCGGTTGGGTAAGGATATCTCCTCGCGGATATATCCAACCTTCCCTCATCCACATAAAGGATGAACAAGGTCGAGTCCTTACGGTGGCACCGTCTCCGGTTAGCGGGCGAGTACAGATCCAGGAGGGGTACACCGACCTCGCTACGAGGTTGGGACCCCTGTGGCCTGATGAGCGATAACAGATCCCAGACCGGTTTCACCTTGCTGGAAGTGATGGCGGCCCTGTCAGTGCTTGCCGTAGCTTTTGTGGTGCTTCTTCAGACCGACGGTCTGAACGCCACCCGTACCCTTCACGCCGAGCGTGTCATGGGTGCGGTACAACTGGCTGGCGAGAGGATGGAAGATGTGTTCGCATCCGGTTCCGAAGATCTGTTCTCGGATAAAGGAGAACTTGAAAACGGGATCTATTCCTGGGATAGGACTGTATCGGACACCGCATTTGAAGGTTTAAAAGAGGTCCGTCTCACCGTCATGTGGAACGAGGGGGCACGGGAGGAGAGCTATGTGGCGCTGGCATACCTTCCCCGCTAAACAGTTGGATGAAAGGGTCCGGACCGAACAGGACCAAAAGGGCATTGCTCTTATCCTGGCGGTGGTCTCCGTATTTCTCCTCACGGTAGCTGTATTTCAGACCAGAGTAGGCGTTAACCTTGCCGAGGAGATCGCCCTGAGTTCCGCCCATGAGATGCAGGCCCTTTACATGGCCAGATCCGGCCTGGCTTTGGTTCGAGAGGCACTTGCAGAGGACGAAACCCAGGTGGATTCCTATCAGGATGACTGGGCCGCGGCCAACGCAATGGGGGCTGTACCTATTGCCGAGGTGGGGTGGGCCATCGGCAAGGTATCTGACGAAGAGGGTAAATTCAACGTACTGGATCTCGTCAACGAAGATGGGGAATCAG
Source organism: bacterium (assembly GCA_029210965.1). Classification (NCBI taxonomy): domain Bacteria; species bacterium. The sequence goes on from JARGFZ010000008.1 coordinate 62,943, forward strand.
ATGATAACACAGATTTCGCGGCCCAAAGACTGGTTGAGCTGCTACTGAGCCTCAATGTTCCCGATTCGCGGGCAGATGAGATCGTCGACAGCCTCATCGACTGGATGGACTTTGACGGGTCAGTGACCGGATCAGGCGGGGAGGATCTTTATTATGGTTCAAGGGATAACCCCTATTCCTGCCCCAATGATCTTCCCGCCGGTATAGATGACCTTTCCCTGGTCAAGGGTATTGGTCCTGTTCTGCTGTATCTGGGTGAAGGTGAAATTCCGCCTCTCATCGACTTTATCACCGTCTATGGTGACAAAAAACCGGGGGATATCTTCCGGCGGATCAACCTTAACACGGCCTCGGTGGGGATGATCCAGACTCTCAGCCACGAAATGGATCGCCAACTGGCCGAGGAGATCGTGGAATCCAGAGATGCGGAGCCCTTCAACTCCGCAGCCGAAATAAAGGACGTGCCGGGGTTCCCCGATGAGATGTACAATGCGGACATGGGAAATAACATCAAATTGGCTGATCTCATAGATGTTTCCAGCAGCCATTTTTCAGCCACCATCACCGGCGAGACGACCATGGCCTCCAGCAAGGCCTATGGCGTTTTCAAAAGGACCGGAAACGCTGTGGAACTTGTTTACTACAGGGGGTTCTAATACATAAAAATTATGAATATAATCTTAATTTTTATGTCTGAAATTACGCGCACATTAATCTGTCGAGGACAGAACATGAAACACCTGGCAAGGATCTTTTATATGGAAAATCCAGGGCGGGTCTCGACGGGACTTGGAAACTCTCTTCCAGATTTAAATTTCCTATGTTCCGTTTTATGCTCATCAACTGATGATAACATTGGAAATTTAAATGTTTGAAAAAAAATCGATCGGCATAGCCTTCGAGGCGGATGGTACCGTCAGGGTCGCGGAACTGACCTCCAATTTGCGTACCGTAACCCTTTCCAGGGTCTGGACCATGGAAGGGGAGGGAGCGGATAACGTCGATTCATGGGAACAGGCCATTGGCCGGCTCCGTGACTCCAAAGTGGATCTTGACAACGCGGTCATCGGCATTCCCGATTCCGTTATCTACCGTAAACATCTCACCTTTCCTTTCAGTAACCGTAAAAGGATCATGCAGATCCTCAATTCCGAATTGGATGGAGAGATTCCTCTTCCCGTTGAAAAAGTGGTAGCCGATTTCATACCGGGGCAATCTGCGGGTGCCGGTCTGCACGGCACCGCCATGGTCTGTGACAAGAGCACGTTATCCCTGTTTCTGGACCTGATGGGACCCGGAGCGAAACTTAAAAGCGTTCAGACCGGATCTGTCGGGCTCGCTGCCGCATCCATCAAGGCCGGTATGGCAGCTGGTGTTGCTGTTCACTGCGGCCCGGGAGAGGCTGTCCTGATCGAATTCCGGTCGTCCAGGATAAAGGTCATCAAGCGGTTGGCTCTGACAAAGAGTGAAGAGAAAAACGCACAGCTTCTTGTTGAAGAGATACGCCAGCACACACTTAACGAAGACGAGGTATATCTGGGGTGCGCTGACATTAACAATGAGGTAAAGGCAGGACTCACTGGTGAGGTGACGCTGCGAATCAAACCCATGTCAGATCTAGATATCGTGCAAAGTGCAGCCGGGGTTGAGACAGACACGGCCCATAATGTGGCCGCTATTGGTCTGGCGCTGGGCAGCCTCGGGGCCAGGGAATCCCTTCCCTTCGATCTGCGCCAGGGGTCCTTTAAACAGGTGACACATTTTGCGGGGCTTAGGACTCCTATCCTGAGGACCTCAGCACTGCTGCTCATCCTTGGATTACTGGGAGTGACCAGCCTCATCACCAGCCTCAACCAGGCCCGCGGGGAGTACCAGAACCTTAATAACCGGCTGGAACAGGATTTCAAAGAGCTGTTTCCGGGAGCGAGGCACCAGGCAGGGCAGGAGGCAGGTCATATAAAAGGGGAGTTGGATGACCTGAAAAGAAAGATGGCGACTCTGTCAGGACTGGAGGGACGAGGAGCCCTGTCGGTCCTTGCCGCGTTGAGCGCTGCCGTTCCTGAAAATGTTTCCCTTAAACTGGATGAGCTGTCTTACGATTCAAACAAACTGCGGCTTGACGGATCTGTTTCCTCCTTCGATGTTGTCGATCGGATCAAGGGGGTACTGGATTCAGATCCTCTTTTTGCCGAGGTTCAGGTACAAAACGCAAGGGTCGGTGCCAATATCAACAAGGTGACCTTCCGTCTACAGATGGAGGTCCGCTAGCATGTGGGGTTTATTCTCGAAACTTTCGGATCGGGAAAGGTGGTTTGTTCTTGGGGCTGCTCTGTTCGTGGGATCGGCTCTCATCTTTGGGGTCATCGTCAACCCTGCCCTGGAAAAAAGGCAGCGGTTCCTCAGAATGGCCCAGGAAAAGCGCCAGGATCTGGTTCAGTTTAACGAATATGCCATGGAGTACCGCTCTCTGCAGTCCTCCTTTGTGGATATGGAAAAGATGGTAGCGTCCAGAAGTTCGGACATGTCACTGCTTGCGGCCATGGAAGGTAATGCAAGGAAACTGGGCCTGGCCGACAGGATCGCCAGCATGAAACCGTTCACCAGCGAACTGGAATCAGGGATCGTCCAATCCAGCGTTGAAATGCGGCTGGAAAAGATAGATCTCAAGGGGTTGGTGCAGTTCATTGAAGCCATTGAGACCGGGCCGCACATGGCTGTGACCTCCAGGTTGAGGATCAAGACCCGATTCGATGACCCTGCTCTCCTTGACTCCACTCTGCTTGTGACCACATTGGAGACCCGATGAACCGCCAGGCCGTCCTTCGTTCTATAGTTTATTTAGCTCTCTTTCTCTCTTTTACTCTCCTTTTCATACTGCTCAACTATCCGTCCGAAAGGTTGACGGATCAGGTGAACGGATTTTTGTTTGCTGCCACCGAAGGTGCCGTATCTGTTGACAATGTTCGTTTCAGGCCCCCGCTATCCCTGGAAGCGGGAGAAGTAACTGTGGTGGTAGGCCAGGGATCAGTGGATATGGGTCGGGCGGTGGTGGGTATGCGCTTGTTTAGTTTCCTTTCCGGTAATAAGGGTGCTGACGTGCGTCTTGAAAACCCCTGGCTCGATTCCAGCTTGACCGTTGTCTCATCCGGGGAAGGCTGGGATCTTGATGCCCCAAAGATTGAAATAGACCTTTCCGAACTACCGGAAGATATCATGCCCTTCTCCATGCAATTGAAGGGGAAGGTAGACTTGTCCCTGAACCTGCTGTCAACAGACTCCTCCATGGGTGTTTCCAGCGCTGAGGTAAAGATCACATCCGGGCCCATTGAGATGAGCGGAGATCTTCTGGAGACGCTGGGTTTGGCCCCCTTCCCCATTTCCAGTGTCATGGCCGTCGCCACTGTAAAGGACAATGTTCTTACTCTTGGGGAAAACGCCCTGGAGGGGGGTCTCGCGGGTAGTGCCCGGGGTGACATAAAAATCGCCCCCGCCAACTTCATGGCTTCGCGCCTTAACCTCACCGTGGAGCTTACGCCGGGTCCAGAATACCGGGAACGCCTGACCCCCTTGTTTGCACTGATGGGTGCGCGGGCGAAAGCCAACGGGAGTGTCAGTTTCAAAATACGGGGAACGATCGAAAAGCCTGCCGTCACAATGTAGGGAAACCGCCCGACACGGGAAGGGAACATCAGGTATCTAAGTAACTAAGTATTTACGTATTTACATATCTGGATGACCTGGTAATCGGGGATATGGTTACCTGTAGCTGGTAAGTTCCTGAAACATAGCTACCTGGACACCTGGACACCTGGACACTCACATACCCTCCGCGTCGCCGCGTCCCCCATGTTTTGCCAATCACCCATTACCAGTCACCATTCACCCGTCGTTCCATTTTTCCCAATCTCCATTCTCCCTTTTCCCTTTTCCCTTTTTTCTTTTCTATTCTCAATTATGATGTATAATTTATCCGGGGTCTTTCAGGGGTGAAGGACCTTTTTAATTTTGGGAGCAAATGAGATGTCAAACAGGGCAAAACGGACCACATTTTATTGGGTAGTGATCATTGTTGCTGCCCTCTCCGTCGATTCCTGGGGAATGTCCCGCAAGCCCCCGCAGCCGGATTACATACCCGGCCGGGTCCTGGTGCAGTTCCAGGAAGGAGTGGCCCCGGAGAAGGCTTTGTTGATAATCCAGGGGGAGGGGTGCAGGGTAGAGAAGGTGTTGAAAAGGACCGGTTTGCATCTTGTAAACCTGCCTGAGGGAATGGATGTGCCGGAGGCACTGGAGCGTTTTCACTCCTACTCTGAAGTTCTGTACGTTGAGCCTGACTATCGTGTAGAAATGCTGGAAGAAAAAAAATAACGGAATAGAAATATCGAGAGGCATAATGGGCCCTGAATGAAAAAAATTATCGGAACGATCATACTTGTGCTTGTTCTGGTCCCCCTTGTTTTTACGGCCGGCGAAGCTGGAAGTAACAGGGGTAAAGGTAAGGAAGATCCGGTTTCCCGGGGGTACGTTATCGTCAAGTTCCGGGCCAACGCTCCTGAAGCAGACAAGGGAAAAGCCAGGGAGCGGGTTTCTGGGCGCAAAGGCCGCAAACTGAAGCGGGCAGGCATCGAAAAGGTGCACATCCCACCCGGGTGGGACGAAGAGATGGCTGTTGAGATGCTCAGCCGGGACCCGTCTGTTGAAAGTGCGCAGGTGGACTACAAGGTCGAACTTCTGGCTGCGCCGGTCCTGTTGGGAGTCATGTCTACCCTGGTCCCCAACGACCCCTTTCTCGGCGACCAGTGGTACCTTGACGCCGTGCCCATTAAGGGCACCTTCGCCAACGCCGGCACCGTTAATGTGGATGTGGATATCGATGCCCCGGAGGGCTGGTACGTTGTGGATCGTACATTTGACACCTCCATGACAGCCGCCGTGGGGGTCATCGACTCAGGGTGCGGGGAATTGGGGACTTTCGATACAACCACCGGATATGATCCTGGGCACAGCGATCTGCCCAACAGCGTTCTTTTCGCCAACACGGCAGAATTGCCGGCTGACGGAGCGGACACCACAGGCGACACAAACCTCATGCGCGACGACGCCAACGGCTGGGACTTTGCAGACGTAGACAACATCCCGGCCGACGACATAACTGCGCCTGTCGCGACCTACCACGGGACCCTTATCAGCGGCATCATCGGGGCTGCCTGGGATAACGGGCAAAGGGGGGCCGGCATCGGGAAGGGCCAGCTCCAGGTACTGCCTCTCCGTTTTACGAACAGTTTTTTCGATGTGGTAAATGCTGTTGAGTACGCCATGGATCTTGTGGATGACGGCCATGCTGTCCCTGTCCGGGTCCTTAACATGTCCTTTAAATCGGCCAACGGAATTGATCCCAACGGTCTTTCCGAGGCTGTTGCCATGGCTGGGAACCCTACATATCGTATAGCGGTGGTTGCGGCAGCGGGGAACGATAACGGGAACAATAACGACGATTTTATCAACCGTGTGTGGCCTGCGGAGTACACAAGAGATCCTTCCATAGCCAGCGTTCTTGCAGTGGCAGCCACAGGCACAAACGGGGCTCTTGCCGGGTTTTCCAACATTGGCCCTAACTCCGTTCAGATCGCGGCTCCCGGTGACAATATCTATTCCACCTACGGGGGCAGTGCAGACTACGCTTACGGTAACGGGACCTCCTTCTCAACACCCATTGCGGGAGCGGTGCTGGGCCTCGTCATGGCAGCTTACCCGGAGCTTTTGCCCGCCGAAGCCATCGACCGGGTCATTAAGGGCGGGGATTTCGACGCCCGTCTGGCTGGTCTGGTGCAGTCCGGAAAAAGGGTGAACCTGGCCGGCGCTCTGGCTCCCTTTTACCCCTATTCCGGCCTGGCCTACCTGGACAGTGCCGTTACGGTTTCCATGTACGCCGATACAATAAATCAGCAGTATGGGACAATGGTGAACGCGATCATTGATCCGGTTTTCAGTACAAGCCCCGATGCGGCGGTCATCGTCGCTGGAGGGGGAGGGTCGTGGGCTGTGTCTCCCCTTGCGCCGGGTATCACCCAGTTTACTCTAAATTTTGATGGAGCTTCGGCTCCCGTGGGAACCTACGATACAGGTCCCTGGAGGGTGACCGCCATACGGCCTTTCACGGCCCAACTCTTACCCAATGAGACGGTGTCTTTCAGCTCCCTTATTTCGGGGGATATCACCTGGGCCGTTAGCGACACTTCAGTAGCCACCATTGACAGCAATGGGGTCCTGACCGGACTCTCCAAAGGCATGACGAGGGTCATTCTTTCAGTTGCCGGCGTGGAAACGGATTACAGCGGACAGGTGCTGGTGCTGTCGTCTTCCACCTCTTCCAGCGGGTCGAGCGGGGGAGGGTGTGGAATCACTTCATCCCCAGGTGATCCATATATATCGGAGCTGATTGAGATGATGCTGGTGGGAATGATGCTGGTTATGCTGCGCAGGAGATGGATGGCGGTGCCCAGTCCAATGTCCAAAGCCCAAAGTCCAAAGTGATAGGACTTCAAGTCTGATATTCACCCCCTGGATACGGCTGGCTGGACCTAAAGCTGTCACAAACGAACCGCAGTTACGACTGCGGTTTTTCTTTGGACTTTGGTCTTTGGGCGTTGGTCCTTGGTCTGTCCCCTTTGTGTTAACCCTTAATGACGCATAACGGGCGCATTCTGGCCACTTTGGCCGCGATCCCGGCCCGGTGCACCACCTCCACAACAGCGGAAACATCCTTGTAAGCTTCAGGCATCTCCTCCATAAGGGAGGTCTTTCCCGCAGAACGAGCGAAGATGCCCTGATCTTCCAGCTCCTTCCAGATAGCTCTTCCCTTTGCCGCCCTGATGGCCGCCGTCCGGGAAAGGACCCTGCCGGCCCCGTGGCAGGAACTGCCGAAGGTCTCCTTCATCCCTTCTTCGGTCCCCCTCAGCAGGTAAGACGATGTCCCCATGTCACCCGGTATGATCACCGGCTGGCCAAAGGGTCGATAGCTCTCGGGTACCTCCCTGTGTCCGGGGGGAAAGGCCCTGGTGGCGCCTTTTCGGTGGACAGCCAGTGTCCTGGTTTTTCCATCCACTTCATGTTTTTCCAGCTTCACGATGTTGTGGGCGATGTCGTAAACAAGCTTGAAACCGAGATCGGAGGGGCCGATCTGTAGAAACTCCTGAAAAGACTCCCGTACCCAGTGCATAAGACACTGCCTGTTGGCCCAGGCGTAGTTGGCAGCACACTTCATGGCCTTCCAGTAGTCCTGTCCCTCGGGTGAGTTGAAGGGGGCGCAGGCAAGCTGCCGGTCCGGCAGTTCTATCCCGTATTTCCTCACTGCCCGGTTCATGACCTCAAGGGAGTCAGTGCACACCTGGTGGCCGAAGCCCCGGGACCCGGAGTGGATCATGACGGCGATCTGTCCCTTATGGATGCCGAAGGCATCCGCGGCGGCAGGGTCGAAAATTTCCTCAACATATTGCACCTCTATGAAGTGGTTCCCCGAACCCAGGGTCCCCTGTTGGGGAGCCCCCCTGGTGAGAGCCTTGTCTGAAACAGCTGAGGGATCGGCCCCGGCCATGCAGCCCCCCTCCTCCGTGTAGACAAGGTCCTCCGGTTCCCCAAGCCCCCTTTCCACTGCCCACCTCGCTCCCCGGGTGAGGACCTTTTCCCGCTCCTTGCTGCCCAGTTTAATGGGACCTTTGGAGCCAACACCTGTGGGTATCCGGGTAAAAAGGGTGTCCACCAGCTTTTGAAGGCGATCCCTTTTGTCCAGGTCCTGGCGTGTCAGGTGAGTCACGACCATGCGGACTCCGCAGTTGATGTCGTAACCTGTTCCACCCGGTGAGATGATCCCCTCCTGGTCTACATCGGTGGCCACAACCCCGCCAATGGGCAGGCCGTAACCGAAATGCATGTCCGGCATGGCCATGGAGGCGCTGACAATGCCTGGAAGGGTTGCACCGTTAGCCACCTGGCGGGCGCTCTTGTCCCTGGCAATGTCCTTCATGAGTCGGTCATCGGCATAAATGATGCCGTGCACCCTCATGCCCGGAACGGCACCCTTGGGGATCTCCCATTTGTAGTCGTTTATTCTTTTGATGGTGATTTCGCTCAAAAAAGCGGTCTCCGTTTGGTAATCCGTTATCAGTGATCCGAAATCAGTTATCCGTGATCAGTAAGTTCAAAACATTATACTGTTTATTCCGTATTACCTTACCTTCCCAATTGACAAAACAACGGATAAAATTATTCTTTCACGCTTCACTGCATTTAAACATCAAAGATCACTTTAATCGTAACACGTTCGCTGGATTGGTCGATCTCCAGCCCGTGGTAAGTTGCCGCCTTGATGTGTGCATTGAGGGTGTGGATCTCAGGGTCATAGATGGCGCCTGTAAAAGTTGCGTCCAGATGGTTATTCCTGATATTCAGATGTGTGATTTTACCAGGGAGAAAACTCTCAGTATCTTCCAGATAAATGATCTCGTTGAGGAGTTTAACTAAAAGACTGGGAAGGGATCCGGCTTCGATCCGGATACTTCTGGTGAGAGGCTGGTCGCCTCCGGAAGAGTCTGACAGGAGGGAGGCCAGACCATGGACGGCGCTGGTAAAGGCATCCTCGAGGCCAATGCCCCAGGCTTCGATGCCCAGGTCTGCGGTTATATTTTCGAGTTCCCTGAATCCTCCTGCCATTATAACCTCGTAAAAAGTCCCGTTGGTCCTTTTTTCGAGGTGGTCACGCATCAGGCGTGACCACCCCAGGTCCCGTCGCGGCGGGACTGCTTGATGGATTTATTCTGCGTCCATCAAGTGTTTATCATAACGCTACCTGACAGCAGCTGCAATGTTGTCTGTTTCCATGCCGTTCTTCACATCAGCGATGGCGTTTGCACCGTCCACGTAAACCAGTGAAGGTTTGTGCATGGCAGCCTCCGCTGCGTCAACATGAACAAAACATGCCACGATGATGAGGTCCCCGGTAGATGCCTTGTGGGCAGCGGCGCCGTTGATGACCATTTCTCCGGCACCGCGCTTCCCCACGATGGCGTAGGTCTCGAAACGGTTACCGTTGGTGATGTTGTATATCTGGACCTGAGAGAAGGGGATGATCTTTGCCGCTTCCAACAGGTCCTGGTCGATGGTGATGGACCCCTCATAGTGCAGATTGGCATTTGTAACTGTTGCCCGGTGGATCTTGCCTGCCAGCATGTTGTAAAGCATTGTAATAGCCTCCTTTAAGGGCCCGGTGTGGGTTTATTAGTCACCACTGATCTCAAGGACAGTGTTATCGATGAGCCTCGTATCTCCCAGGAATACTGCCATAGCCAAAAGCGCTCGTTTCTCTATGGATGAGAGAGGGGTCAGGTCGTCTGCATTGACGACACTTACATAATCGATCCTGTTAGTTGACTCCGATTCGATGATCCCGGCTACCTTCTTCTCAATTGCCCGAGGGTCCCTGACCCCTTCCCTTATCATTTCACGGGCCGCGTCCAGGGAACGAGAGAGCGTAAGGGCGCCGGCCCTTTCGTCGTTGTAAAGACGGGCATTCCTGCTGCTCATGGCCAGCCCATCCTCCTCCCGAACTGTCGGCACTCCGATAACGCGGATGTTCATATTCAAATCCTGGACCATCCTGGAGATGACGCGGTACTGTTGGTAATCCTTGAGCCCGAAATAGACCATGTGGGGACGCACGATATTGAACAGTTTGGAGACCACAGTTGTGACTCCGTCAAAGTGCCCCGGTCTGGAGGCACCGCACAAGGTTTCGGTGAGGCCCGCAACGGACACTGTCGTGAGGGTACCTTGTGGATACATCTCATCGGCGCCGGGTGTGAACAGGACATCGCAACCCACCTCCCGGCAAAGGGAAGCGTCACTTTCCAGGTCCCTTGGGTATGAATCGTAATCCTCGTCAGGCCCGAATTGGGTCGGGTTTACGAATATACTAACAATCAGAGCATGGTTCTCTTCCCGTGCCTTGCGCATGAGGCTCAGGTGCCCTTCGTGGAGGAACCCCATTGTGGGGACGAACCCGATCCGGTCGCCTTGTTCGCGGAGGCGGTCGGAGTGGTCATACATCTCTGATATAGTTGTAATGATCTTCATATTATTTTCAGGGTTAATGCGGCTTTCAATAAAGGGTCATCTACTGCGTTATCGCCCTTCGGAAATCCTCACCGTATGTTCCATATACGCCTCCGGTGTCCCTCAGGACTCTGGCCTTGTATCTAACCCTTACTTGAAAGCCTTGTAAAAAAGGAAGGATGAATGGGGAAGGAGGGAGAGTGAAGATGAACTCCCGTTTTCTATATTCCACCTTTCCCATTCCACCTTCCTCCTTCGTTATCCTGTTACTCCTCTACACTCTACACATTGCACTCTGCACTCACTCATAAGAGTGCTCCTTCCCCGGGAACCTCCCTTCCGTCACTTCCCTGGCGAAGTCGGATATGGCTCGTTCCATCTCCTTACCCAGCTCGGCGTACCTCTTGACGAACTTTGGTACGAACTGGTCGAAAAGGCCAAGCAAATCGTTTAACACGAGAACCTGTCCGTCACAGTGTGGACCGGCTCCAATTCCGATAGTTGGTATGGCAAGCTCTTCGGTGACCTGTCTGGCGGCCTCGGCAGGAATGCCCTCAAGGACCAGGCTGAAAGCCCCCGCGTCCTGAACAGCTCGGGCGTCGTCCAGAAGAGCCTGGAGCCCTTCTTCCCCTCGGCCCTGGACTCGATATCCCCCCATCGTGTGAACCGACTGGGGCATCAGGCCAATGTGGCCCATAACAGGTATACTTCGCTGGGTGAGGTAGCTGATCGTCTCGGCCATGATCACACCACCTTCCAGCTTCACCGAGTGGGCTGGAGTCTCCTTTAAAAACCGGCAGGCGTTTTCAAAGGCCTGGACAGGGCCGGTCTGGAAGGAACCGAAGGGCATATCGGCAACGAGGAGGGAACGCTGGCAGCCACGGCCCGCAGCGCGGGTGTGGTGCAGCATTTCCTCCATGGTTATGGGCACGGTGGTGTCGTACCCAAGGACCACCTGGGCAAGGGAATCGCCTACTAAAATAATGTGGACGCCCGCACGGTCCGAATAAAGGGCGCTGGGATAATCGTAGGCCGTGACCATAACTATAGGTTCGCTGGCCTTCATCCCTTTGATGGTGTTTATGGTTATTTTCTCACTCATTTAAGACCCCATCGTTGGTGAAGGGTGAACTGTGAAGGGTGAACAGAAAGTGCGCTGATTCCCAATCACTTTCCACGAGTCACAAATCACGGCTTCTGACATAAAAAACCCCGTACTCAGACGGGGACATCTGCCGCATTGGCAGGCTCAAAAAGTATCCCCGTCCCGGTCCGACTAAGCGGATCCAAGCGGTACGTAAAACTGGACCCCTTTTTTCATCCGTTGGATCTCCCGGACCAGGTCCTGGAAGTCCTCAGGTCTCCTGACAAAGTCCACCTCGGCGGTGTTGATGATCAGGAGTGGGGTTTCATCATAACTGAAAAAGAATCTGTTGTAAGCCTCGTTAACTGCTTCAATATAATCCCGGCTTATCTCTCTCTCGTAACTCCGGCCTCTCATTCGGATACGCTGCTGAAGCACCTCCGTTGGCGACTGGAGGTAAATGACGAGGTCCGGTTTCGGGATTCTCTGGTCCAGCAGTGCGTAAATCTGCTGGTAAAGCATCAGTTCGTCCTCATCGAGGTTAACCGATGCAAAGATCCTGTCTTTGGCGAACAGATAATCACAGATAATACTCTGGCTGAAGAGTTCCTGCTGAGCCAGTTCGCGCTGCTGCTGATACCTGCTCAGAAGAAAGAACATCTGGGTCTGGAAGGCAAAGCCCGAAGGGTTCGTATAGAACTTGGGAAGGAAAGGGTTATCCGCTGCTTTTTCCAGGACCACCCTGGATGCGAACTCCTCACCAAGCATCTGAACCATGCTCGTCTTGCCGACCCCGATGGGTCCTTCAACAACGATGTACTTTTTATCTGCCATTACCAGTCCATAATTATAAGGCTACATTGGGCGATTGACAACAGAAGAAAAGTTCCGGATTCCTGGTTCCGAATTGAGAATAAATGACATTAATCCTCAATCCTCAATCCTCAATCCGTAATTATTTAAGTTCCTCCAACGTTCCCAACCGTCTTATTATCTGCTCTGGATGCTGGATAGCCAGGTCTGAAGCTGCCTCACAAGCTGTTATCCCGGAGGGCGGTATTTTCAGGTCCGGCGCCAGTTCGGCAAGTGGCTCCATGACGAACCTTCGGTGGAGCATGCGCGGGTGAGGAACGATAATGTTTTTTCCTTTTACTGTAGTATTTCCGAGAAGCAGAAGGTCAAGGTCAATATTCCTCGATCCGTCCACTTCCTGTTCCCGAGCTCTGCCCATGGCTGTTTCAATGCTTAATAGCGCTCTCAAGAGGTCTTCGGGTACCAACGCGGTTTCCATCACGGCAACGGCGTTGAGGAACGGTCCTCCCTCCACACCCACAGGCGATGTTTCATAAAGGCCGGAAAGAGCTATAAATCGGGTATCCTCAACTGTTTCCAGCTTTTTCACTGCCTTATCAAAGGCCAGGACCCTGTCACCAAGGTTGCTTCCCAGACCGATATAGGCGGTCTTGATCCTCATACTACCAGCTTACAGCTCCGATGCGGTCAAGTGCTTCCTGCAGGCGATCCTCGTTCACCGTGAGGGAAATTCGGAAATAGCCTTCTCCGTAAACCCCGAACCCGTTGCCAGGAGTCAGGACCACTCCTGTCTCCTGGAGTATCCTCCCGACAAACTGGGCGGAGGACAGACCCTCGGGAGTTCCCACCCAGAGATAGAATGTGGCTTTGGGGACCATGAAGGAGAAGCCGCTCTTTGAAAGATAACCGCATGCAAGGTCACGCCTTGACTGGTAAATCTTCCTGAGTTCCTCCACCGGTTCCTGATCACCCTGGAGAGCTTCAATACCAGCTTCCTGGATCGCCTGGAAGATGCCGGAGTCGATATTTGTCTTGATCTTACCAATGGCACCGATAGCATCCTGGTTACCGCATACCCACCCGATGCGCCAACCGGTCATGTTGTAGGTCTTGGAAAAGGAGTGGAATTCGATCCCCACCTCGTCGGCCCCGGGGATCTCAAGAAAGCTCATGGGAAGCTCTCCATCATAGTAAACTTCGGAATAGGCCGCGTCGTGACACACGAGGATATTGTTCTGTCTGGCGAAGGCGACGACCTTTTCGAAGAACTCCCTGGTAGCCCCAGCGGATGTGGGGTTGTTGGGGTAGTTTAAAAACATCAGCTTGGCCCTGTCCAGTATGTCAGCCGGGATGGCTGAAAGGTCAGGCAGGAAGAGGTTCTCCTCTAAAAGAGGCATGAGGTAGGCTTCCCCGCCCGCGAACATGGTGCCGATGCTGTACACCGGGTAACCCGGGTCGGGACACAGGACGACGTCTCCCGGGTTGATGAAGGCGAGGGGAGCGTGGGCAATCCCCTCTTTAGACCCGATGAGGGATACAACCTCCCCGACCGGGTCCAGATCAACGCTGAACCGGTCTCCGTACCACTTGGCGACCGCTTTCCGGAAGCTCGGCATTCCTTCATAGCTCGGGTACTGATGATGGATCGGGTTGTCCACGGCTTTCTTCATTCGATCGATTATATTGGGCAAGGTGGGGAGATCCGGATCTCCGATACCAAGGCTGATAATATCGATCCCTTTGGCCGCCACTTCCGCCTTCATGCGGTCGATCTCGGCAAAGAGATAGGGAGGAAGAGCCTTGAGGCGGTCAGCTTGCAATATTTTCAACGGATACCTCCTGGGTGAAATAAAAACATGTAACTAAGTATCTACGTGTCAAAGTATCTAACTGGTCTTGTGGATAATTTTCCACCATGATCTGATGTGTTACCTAGACACCTAGACACCTAGACACACTGGTCGTAGTTATATGCCAAGAACGTCCGCCATGGAATACAGGCCTGGTTTCTTACCCACGATCCAAAGGGCGGCGCGGACAGCGCCCAGGGCGAAGTTGTCCCTGCTGTGGGCACGATGGGTCAGTTCAACGCGTTCCCCTGGTCCGGCTAAAAGAAGGGTGTGTTCCCCCACAATATCCCCCGCGCGGATGGTCTGGATGCCGATCTCATCTTTCGTACGTTCCCCGATCATCCCATGTCTTGAGTAGACTGCGTGGTCAGCAAGGTTCCGTCCAAGGGCTTGGGCCACCACCTCGGCCAGGGCCAGGGCGGTGCCGCTGGGAGCATCTTTCTTCATGCGGTGGTGGGCCTCCACGATCTCAACATCGTAATCATCACCCAAAGCCGTCGCCGCCATGGCGGCAAGTCTGAAGAGGACATTGACTCCGACGCTCATGTTGGGAGAAAAAACGGTGGGAGTCCGGAGGGCGAACATGCCTAAAGCTTCCTTGTGCTCCTCCCTTAGGCCCGTGGTTCCGATAACCGCGGGAAGACCAGTTTCAGCACACACCTCCAGGTTCCTCAGGCTCCCTTCCGGTGTGGTGAAATCGATGAGGACATCCGCCTTACCGGAAACAGATTCCACCCCGGACGTTATGGGAATATTGCCGTCCGGCAGGTTGGGGGTGTCGATCATTTGTCCGAGACGCGGGTGTTTTTCATGTTCGAGGGCTCCGCTCAGCTGAACCCCGTCCGTGAACCCGATGGTCTGGATAATGGCGTTCCCCATTCTTCCACATGCGCCGGCAACAGCAACTCTGATCATTGAATTTTCCCCATTCAAGATTCTAATATGTCTCAGGATTCAAAGTTAAAGATAATCCATCACAGGGCACACAGGGTTAATAAAACCAAGACTTGATGGACTCGCAAAAAGTCCATCAATGCGCCCCGCGCGGGGCGCCCGAATCAATGACTCGCACTGTAAGTCATTGATTTGTAAGGAAAGGGAAAACGACGCTTTTCCCTTTCCTTGGAGCGAAAAGTCCCGGATTGGACTTTTTGCGACTTTATCAAGACTTGGACTGTGAGCAAAAGTATATTTCTCCAGTGTCACCGCCGTGGAGCGGCCTTAAGCAGGCCGCACTGTGTTAAATTAGCTTTTGATCTTATTCTTCGCTCTGTGTCCTGCGTTCTATCTAATCACTAATCACCAATCACGGATTTTAAAGCAGCCCGAACTTGGTTATGGCTCTTCGCACGACCTCCGCTCCCTTATCCGTGATGGGAACCAGGGGAAGTCGAAGTTCATTCTTCATGCGCCCCATCATGGCAAGAGCAGCCTTGACGGGGATAGGGTTGGTTTCGACGAACAGGGCATCGCACATCGGCAGGAGCCGGTGATGAAGCTCTGCGGCTCCCGCCATGTTGCCCTCCAGGAACCTCCGGCAAAGTTCAGCCATCTCACCCGGAAGGATGTTGGAGGTGACCGAGATAACTCCGCTCGCTCCTACTGCCATGAGAGGGTAGACCAGCGTGTCTTCCCCTGACAGAATAACAAAGTCATCCGGAACCAGTTGGCGGGTGAAGCTGGTTTGCTTCAGGTCGGCAGCAGCGTCCTTCAGGCCCACAATGTTGGGAACAGCTGCGAGGCGGGCAACCGTGTCCGGAAGCATGTTGATTCCCGTCCTGCCGGGTACGTTATACAGGATGATAGGGATGTCCACCTTCTCCGCAATGGTGGAAAAATGCTGAAAAAGCCCTTCCTGAGTGGGTTTGTTGTAGTAGGGGGTGATCATGAGGCACGCGTCTGCCCCCGTTTCTTTCACCTTTTTTGTCAATTCCAGCGCTTCGGCAGTGGAATTGGATCCGGACCCGGCGATGACCGGTACTCTGCCTGCAGCGTGCTCTACAGTGATGTGGACAACTTCGATGTGCTCATCATGGCTCAGGGTGGAAGCCTCGCCGGTTGTGCCGCAGGGCACAAGTCCGTCGATGCCCTTTTCGATCTGAAAATCCACGTGGTCTCTCAGTGCCTGGGTATCGATCTGACCGTCCGAAAACGGCGTGACTAAGGCAGTGAACGCTCCCTTGAACATGTTAACCTCCCCGGATTGTTTCTTCAGTAAGCTGAGCCCGATAAACGAGGGACGCCTCTCCCTCAAGGCTGACGTCCACGAAATCTTGATCTGAACCGTCCAGGTAAACCCCCAATATGTCCCCACCCCTGGTTTTTGCCAGAACATGTGGGGAGGTTAAGCCTCGAGCGGTTGTAATGATGACAGAAGCGATGACCCCGGTCCCGCAGGCCAGGGTCTCGGCTTCAACACCCCTCTCGTAGGTCCTGACCTGAATATTTCCTGAATCGGTGATGTGTACAAAGTTAACGTTGGTTCCGGCAGGTGCGAACCGCGGGTGAAACCGGATCTCTCTTCCGAGATCCTCCACAGCGGCTGATTCGAGGTTATTGTCCTCCAGAACAATGACCGTGTGGGGGACCCCCGTGTCCACGAAACCGGCTGCAAACACCTTGCCGTCGTTCAGGTTAAGAATGAACTCAGGATCCAGGCTGTGGGGCTTCGTGAGCTGTACCCGGACAACAGATCCATCAACCGATGCCCGGATCGGTCCGGCGATAGTTCTGAATACGGATTGGGCGCCAGCGATACCGTCCATATATGCCAGACGTGCAGCACACCTTGCGGCGTTGCCGCACATCTCAGCTTCGCTGCCGTCCGAGTTGAAGAACCTCCAGGCAAAATCGTGCTCTTCATCGTTCTCAATGAGGAGTAAACCGTCAGCTCCAACTGACTGACCTCTTCGGCACGCACAGACAGCGAGATTTTTCATCTCATCATCAGCCACGATCTTGTTGCGGTTGTCGATGATGATGAAGTCGTTGCCTGTTCCGCTCATTTTCGCGAACGGTATCGGAAACTTCAATGTGCCTCCATTTGGTAGCGATGGGGCCGAAGTTTCCGATCCCATTCGCTCAAGTCCAAAGTCCAAAGTCCAAGGTCCAAGGTCCAAAGTGCTCAAAGTGCGCATTACAATATTAACGTTATTGATTCTTTGCGCCCCGTGTGGGGCGCCCGGATCAATGAACAGCCGCGCCTGGGAGAGGCGCCCGGATCAGTGACTGAAATACAGGTCGTTGATCCGTGAGGAAAGCGAAAATGACACTTTTCGCTTTCCGTGGAGCAAAAAGCCGATAACGGACTTTGTGCGACCCTGTCAAGTTAAAAGAACCCCTCTCCCTTTATCAGATCCTCGTATGTTTCCCGGTCCCGGATCACCTGGTAGCGGTCGCCCTTGACCATCACCTCTGCGACCCGCGGCCTGGAGTTGTACTGTGAGGCCATGGGAAAGCCGTATGCCCCGGCGCTCATTACCGCCAGCAGTTCTCCCGAAGCCATTACCGGGAGTTTGTGGTCCCGGGCCAGGAAGTCTGTGGATTCGCAAATGGGCCCCACCACATCCGCTACCATTTCCTCCCTGTCGTTTTTTACGACCGGGATGACCTCCTGGTAGGCGTCATACAGACTCGGGCGTATGAGGTCGTTCATGCCCGCATCCACGATGATAAAGTTCTTGGTGGCTCCCTTTTTGTTATAAAGGGTTTTCGTAACCAGGATGCCGGCGTTGCCGACGATAACCCGTCCCGGTTCCAGTATCAGGGTTCTTTCACTGTTACCCAGAGCGTCGATGATGGCATTGGCGTAATTATCAGGCAAGGGGGGCGATTCATCATCGTAAACGATACCAAGCCCGCCGCCCACGTCAAAGTACCTTATGGACATTCCCCCGGCTTCCAGTTCGTTTACCAGAACCATAAGCTTGGCAACTGCTTCTGCGAACGGCCCGGAGGTTGTGAGTTGGGAACCGATGTGGCAGTCCACTCCCAACACCTCGATCCAGTCCAGTTGCGCCGCTTCCCGGTAAATGGAAAGTGCCTCAGTTATGGGGATACCAAACTTGTTTTTCTTCATCCCGGTGGAGATGTAGGGGTGGGTCTTTGGGTCAACGTCAGGGTTTACCCTGAGAGCTACGGGCGCTCTTTTTCCCATTTTCCGTCCCGTCTCGTTTATGGCGAGGAGTTCGTCTCTGGACTCCACGTTGAACATGAGTATTTCGGCCTCAAGGGCACTACGTATCTCATCAACTCTCTTGCCCACACCGGAAAAGACGATCTTGTCTGCCGGGATGCCGGCGCGAAGAGCTCTGAAGAGTTCCCCGCCGGAAACGATATCCGCTCCAGCTCCCAAGTCAGCAAGCAGCCTGAGTACCGCGAGGTTCGAGTTGGCTTTGACCGAATAGCAGACGATGTGGTCACGCTGTGAGAAAGCCTCGGTAAATACCGTGAAGTGTCTTTCGATCGTAGAGGCGCTGTAAAGGTAGAATGGGGTCCCAACCTCCCGAGCTATCTCCTCAACCGATACATCCTCGCAGTAAAGTTCCCGGCCTTTGTATTCAAAGAAATTCATATATGGCAGTCCTATACTTGCCCTGGTCCCGCCTGTGGCGGAACTGATTGATGGGTGTTTTCCAATCCCATCAAACGTTAACGAGGGTTAAAATTATCCGGTTTCGAAGGCTTTGATCAACTTGCCAAGCCGGAAACGAAGCCCGCAAATCTAACAGAGGCAGTTGTGATGTGTCAATCAGGCTTGCTGTCAGGCTGGGTCTTTTCTACCGGAGCATCTTCCAGCGGACCCCAGGGCCCGCTGGGGTTTGCGGGTGGACCTTTGACACCGCAGGCGGAAAGGAAAAGCCAGATGACAAGGGAGCTAATCAGAACTGATCTTGGCCAGCCAGTCACGGGCTTCCTCCATTGCGATCTGGACCTGATTCCCCGCCGTCCCTCCGGGTATGTCCCTGCGCGCCACCGAGGACGTCACTTTTAGAATGTTGAAAACATCCGCATCAATGAGGCCGCACTCTTCCCTCATTTCGTTGATGTCCAGATCACTCAGGCCGCACCCCTTTGCAAGGCAAAGAGCCACAAGCTTTCCTGTGATCTCGTGTGCCTCCCGGAAGGGAACACCCTTTTCAACAATGTAGTCAGCCAGGTCCGTTGCTGTGGTGAAACCGCCATCGGCTGCGGCCTCCATATTGGCTGCCTCAAACTGGACGTCGCTCATCAGTCCGGTCATGACTTCAAGAGATCCAGTCAGGGTCCTGACCGAGTCGAAGATCGGTTCCTTGTCCTCCTGGAGGTCCCGGTTGTAGGTTAGAGGAAGACCTTTCAAAACAACCAGAAGGGAAGTGAGGTTACCGATAGCCCGTCCTGTTTTACCGCGCACAAGTTCAGCGGAATCGGGATTTTTCTTCTGTGGCATCATGCTGCTGCCGGTGGCGAACCCGTCCGGAAGAGTGACGAAGGAAAACTCGGCGGATGCCCACAATACGATCTCCTCGGCCAGACGGCTCAGGTGGATCTGGCACAGTGCTGCGTCAAAGAGGAACTGTGCGGCGAAATCCCTGTCTGAAACGGTGTCCATACTGTTTCTCGTGGTGTCAGTAAAACCCAATTCCCTGGCTGTCATGGTTCGGTCAATGGGGTGCGGAGTCCCGGCCAGGGCTCCAGCGCCAAGGGGCGAATCGTTGAGGCTGCTTTTAAGAGATAGAAACCTTCCATGGTCCCTTCTCATCATTTCAAAGTAGGCCATGAGGTGATGGGAGAGCAGGACGGGTTGTGCCCTTTGCAGGTGGGTATACCCTGGCATGACTGTGTCGGAATGCTCCTGGGCCCTTTCAAGGAGACAGTGGAGCATGCGCTCTATCCGCTCTAAAATCACATCACAGGTGTCCCGAACATACAGCTTTAGATCGAGGGCTACCTGGTCGTTCCTGCTTCGTGCAGTGTGCAGTCGTCCCCCTGCCTCGCCGATGCGCTCAGTGAGAAGCGTTTCGATATTCATATGCACATCTTCCAGAACCGATTCCCATGGCATGGAACCGCCATCCAGCTCCTCAAGGATCCCTTCGAGACCTTCGATAATGAGTTCCGAATCTTCCTCGGTAATGATCCCCTGTTTACCCAGCATACGGGCATGGGCCATGCTGCCCCTGATATCCTGGGGATAAAGCTCCCTGTCAAAGGTCACGGACTGGGAAAAATCCTCCAGTATTCGGGACGTTTCCTCATTAAACCTTCCTTGCCAAGGTTTTTTGGTCATGATAACTCCAGAACCCAGTACCCGGTAACCAGTACCCAAGCGTGAACAATCTCTAATCCCAGGTTTCAAATTAGATTCGAAGAACGGTACACTTTATCTAAGACTTTGGAATATAACAATATTATAAGAGATGTCGAATCAATTTTTCTCTGGTTACTATTCTCGAGTCACGAATTACGGCTCTCAAATATATCCGTCTGTTTCGTTCATGTTGTCTGTGATGCCTGTCAGCAGGTCCTCGCCGCTCATCCGTTCCCAATGGTGAGGGGTGGAAGGCCGGTAGATCCCGGTCACCTTCACCATGGCTCGTGAGGAACGGGGGTCAGTCTCGTGATGGGGGAAAAGCCGGCACAAATAAAGCCTTGTTGCATCACCGAAACGCAGCCTGGAAACGGGAGCTGCCGAAAAATCATCGGTCTTAAACTCTGACAGCTTGATCCTGGGAAGCTTGTGGCGTGCACCGTTCACGATGCTTGAATGACCGAATGAATCTCCCCCAACTGCCCCCTCCAGTTCGGTCTCGCAGGAGCTGTTGATGAAAACGGTCAGGGTGTCCCTTGTGCCTGGTGTCTTGAACAGGTGCTCCCCGTAGAAGCCTGTGACGACATCCCTGAAAACCTTATGCTCAGGTTTGGGGTTGCACTGAATGACGGCCAGGAGGTCCAGGTTCTGATGGCGCCGGAAATAGATCTCATTGGCTTTTTCAATGATCGACATGATGTTTGAGTCGTGCAGGTCCCTGTAGACGTAATCGAAGCAGATCAGGGGCATGAAGTTAAACGGCGTGTTCTTGCAGGAAAAGAGGAGAAACGCTTTTCCGCGGTACAGGTCGAAAAGGTCGTCAACAGTCTCCTCTCCCGCGAAAGGGTGCGTCTTGGCTGCCAGAAAACACCTGATTCGTCCCTTGCGCTCCTTGACCACGGTAACACACATGTTTACCGGTTTGGACCGATCGTCACCATCATCCTCATCGCTGAGGAGCTCCATGATATCCGAATTGTCCGCTATGTAGTGGTCCAGCACCTTGCGGAATTGGTGGAGCGTGATGTGTTCCACACCGAAGATCACCACAGTATTGTCGGGAAGCTCTGTGGAGATCACCTCGATCACTTCGTCCATTGTGTCGAAAGGCACGGAACTTTCGGGCAGGAGAATGAAATGGAGTTTTTCATCACGGGGCAGACCGCCTGCAATCCGAAGGATCGACATTGTCCTTGCGGTCTGCTCAGCTTTATCTTTTATCTTGAAAAGCCGGCCTTCCAGGCGAAGACGTGTCGGTATCTGGGCGATGAGGGTGTGTATTCCCTCTCCGGCGGGAAAATCAAGGTCCACTGTATGTTCAATGATCCGCACCATGACTCAGGTAGTGAAGACTTTGGAGAGGATGTGCCTGGTACCGTTGGAGATATCCATGCGGCTTACTGCCTCCCGGTCAGCCCATGCAATTTCGGAGACCTCTCCCTCATTGGGTGTCAGATCACCGCTTTTTGGAGATGCGAGATAATAGAGGATCACAAAGTGCACCGCATGCTCATCTGAGGGAACGATCTCATATATATCAATGAGCCCCTCTACATGAATTTCCAGACCAACCTCTTCCCAGACCTCCCTTTTGAGGGCAGATGTTATAGGTTCCCCCAGGTCGACCTTGCCGCCAGGCATGACCCATTTACCCAGATAGGGGGGGATCGCCCTTTTGGTGAGGAGGACGTTGCCTTCGTCGTTTTTGACGACGGCTACAACCGCTGTCCGAACTGCCTTTTTCCTATATCTCATAATTGTTGGGTTTTGTGCGGCATGCGATAACGGGGCATTTGCTGCGTTATCGGGGTTTGGTGATCCTCGACGTATGTTCCATATACGCCTCCGGTCTCCTCACCCCTCTGGCCTTGCACCTGCCCCATTCTCCCATGCCTTAAAAGCACACAACTCCTCCGGTTTCCTCAGTCACGCCATCGGCGTGATGGCCTTGCATCCCCTCGACCTTGCTCAGGGCCTGAGCCTGTCAAACGGCTAACCCCTTCTTGAAAGCCTTGTAAAAAAGAAAGGATGAATAGGGAATGAGGGAGAGTGAAGATGAACTCCCGTTTTCGATATTCCACCTTCCACATTCCACCTTCTTCCTTCGCTCTCCCGGTACTCCTCTACACTCTACACTATACACTCTACACCCTACATTCTGGGTTTACGATTTCTTCCGCTTTTTCAATGCATTAATTCGCAGTCTCAAGGCGTTGACCCTGATGAAGCCGGTGGAGTCGGCCTGGTCGAAAACCGTCTCCTCCTCGAAGGTCGCGAAATCGGGCACATACAGGGAGACAGCCTCCGGGGCCTTTCTTCCCGCTACACTGCAATGGCCCTTGAACAGCTTTATCCTGGCAGTACCGGTCACTCCGGTCTGGGTCTCGTCGATACACTTTCTGAGCCAGTCCATCTCCGGGGAGAACCAGTACCCGTTGTAAATGAGTTCCGAGAATTTCGGAACGAGGGAGTCCCTCAAGTGCATGACTTCCCTGTCCATGGTGAGAGACTCCACCGCCCTGTGAGCCATGTGCAGGATGGTGCCGCCTGGAGTCTCATATACCCCTCTGGACTTCATGCCGATATATCTATTCTCAACAAGGTCGATGCGGCCCACGCCGTGGCGTCCGCCTAATTCATTAACTCGTTTCAACAGTGCTGCAGGTGAGAGGATGTCGCCATCCACCGCTACAGGTGTCCCATCTTCAAAATCGATGGTGACATATTCAGGCTTATCGGGGGCATCCTCTGGCGCCACCGAAAGTGTGAACATGGATTCGTGCGGTTCCATCCAGGGATCTTCCAGGATCCCCCCCTCGTAGCTGATGTGAAGCAGGTTGCGGTCGCTACTGTAAGGTTTGTCTTTCGTCACCGGAATGGGGATATCGTGTTTTTTGGCGAAATCGATGAGGGCAGACCTGCTTCCGAGGTCCCACTCTCTCCAGGGAGCGATCACCGTTACACCAGGCATGAGGGTGTGGTACGCCAGTTCAAAACGGACCTGGTCATTCCCTTTCCCGGTAGCGCCATGGGATACAGCATCGGCTCCCACTCGCCTGGCCACTTCGATCTGGGCTTTGGCGATGATGGGACGGGCGATACTTGTGCCCAACAGATAATAACCTTCATAAATGGCGTTGCCTCGAAGTGCCGGGAACACGAAATCCCTGACGAACTCCTCCTGGACATCCTCGATGTACACTTCGCTGGCTCCAGTTTTCAAGGCCTTCTCCCGGATGCCTTTCATCTCATTTCCAAGACCCAGGTCGGCTGCAAAAGCGATCACCTCGCATTTATAGACCTCTTTGAGCCAGGTGAGGATCACGGAGGTGTCTAATCCGCCCGAATAGGCTAGTACTACTTTGTTTACTGAGGGTCTTGTGTTCATTTTATCTCCTTACATTTTGGGTTTTATGCGGCACGCGGTAACGGCCCTTCTGCTACGTTCTCAGTCGTCGGTAATCCTCAACGTATGTTCCATATACGCTTCCGGTTACCTCCTCCTTGTGGCCTTGCATCTGGACCATTCTCACGTGTCTTGTAACGCGTACTTTCGCCTCCGGTCAGATCCTCGATCGAGCCTCGTATTTGGCGCACTCTTGAAAGCCTTAAAACTTATAGTCTGTCATCGGCAATCCTCATCCCGCCATTGGCGGGACTCCGGTTCCCTCGTCAGTCGAGCCTTGTATCTGATGTACCCGTCAAAGCCTTGAAAAAGAAGAAGGATGAATAGGGGCGCCCTTCGACGCACTTGTGTTTGCTCAGGGTCCCGAGCCTTGTCGAGGGAGAGGAAGTGTGAAGAAGAGCTCTTTTTGTTTTCATTCCTCATTCCTCCTTCTTCCTTCACTATTCTATTTTAACAGCCATTCGAGAAGCGCTTTCTGCGTGTGCAGCCTGTTCTCTGCCTGGTCGCAAATAGTGCTTTGGGGGTGATCGATCAACTCTTCTGTTATCTCCTCGCCGCGGTGTGCCGGAAGGCAATGGAGGATCTTTGCGCCAGGGTCAGCATCGTTGAGCCTGGCGGTGTTCAGCTGGTAGGCAGCAAGGTCTTTTCGTCGTTTCTTGGACTCTTCCTCCTGCCCCATGCTGGTCCACACATCGGTGTAAAGGAAGTGGGCGCCGCGACACGCTTCCTCGGGATCCCTGACAAGCTGCACCGATCCGCCCGCTATGCCGGACCGCCTGATACCCTCTGCGAGGAAATGCGGATCCGGGTCATACCCTTGGGGACATGCCAGTTTCAGGTGGATCCCTGTCATGGAGCACCCGATGATCAGACTGTTGGCGACATTATTCCCATCACCCAGGTATACGACCCTGGTACCCTCAAGGGTGTCAGAGTTTTCCTTGATTGTCTGCAGATCGGCGAGGGTCTGGCATGGATGGGTCAGATCGGTCAGGGCGTTAATGACCGGAATGCTCCCTTCCCGTGCCAGAGTCTCCACAGTTTCCTGAGAATAGGTCCGTACGACCAGAGCGGACAGATACCGGGAAAGGACCTTGGCGGTATCACTCAGGGGTTCCCCCCGGGAGAGGTGCACATCCCTGGGGCTGAGGAAAATTGACTGTCCACCCAACTGGTAGATCCCTACCTCGAAGGAAACGCGGGTTCGGGTAGAGGCTTTCTCGAACAGGATGCCCACACTTTTGCCTTTAAGTGGGCGCTCGTTCAAGGCTGTGCCAGATCTTTTCATCTCAACAGACCGATCAAGGAGCATCTTCAACTCCTTGGGCTCAAGGTCCAGGAGAGTTATAAAGTCTCTCTTTTTCAAATGTTCAACCTTCGCTTTCCGTAAGAATTTCGTCCAGTGCGGTGAGAATACTGTCCACCTCGACCGTAGTGATATTCAGGGGAGGGGTGAACCGCAGGGTTTTATCAGCCACAGTGGTCACAAGAAACCCTCTTTTCATAAGGGCCTGCACAAAGGGAGCAGCAGGCTCTGAAAGTTCCATACCCAGGAGCAGCCCGAGACCTCTCACGTCCTTAACCTGTATGTGCTTTTCACCCAGCTTCATCAGTCCTGCTCTCAACCGCTGGCCTACTTCCGCGGCTTTTCGGGGCAGGTCCTCCGCCTCCAGGATATTGAGGGTGGCAAGGGCTGCAGCGCAGGCAAGGGGGTTCCCGCCGAAGGTGCTTCCGTGGGTCCCTGGTCCCAACGAGGCGGCCAGGTCGCTGGTAGACAGGACAGCGCCTATGGGGAATCCGTTGGCAAGGCCCTTGGCAAGAGTCATGACATCGGGCTCGATCCCGAGGACCTGGTGAGCGAATAGGGCGCCGCACCTGCCCATGCCGGTCTGAACCTCATCCAGCATGAAGAGGACATCGTGCTCCTTGCACAGATCTGCGGCTTTCTTAAGGAAGTCCCGGTCCATGGGATATACTCCCCCTTCACCCTGGACCGGTTCGATGAACAGCGCGCATGCCTTTGGGAAATGACTTTTAAGCCCTTCGATGTCTCCCGGCGCGATATGTACGAACCCCTCAGGGTAGGGCGCGAAAGCCTCCAGGTGATGCCTGGGGTCAGTGGCGCTGAGCGCTTTCATCGTCCGACCGTGAAAAGCTCCGAAAATGCTGATAACCAGGTTTCGTCCCGCACCATACTTGTCGAAAGACCTTTTTCGGGCCAGTTTGATCGCCGTTTCGGATGCTTCGGCACCGCTATTACAGAAAAAGACCCTGTCGAGGGATGTCAGGGATGTCAGTCTTTCGGCAAGGATCGCCTGGACATCGCTGTAGTACCAGTTGGATATATGGATCAGGCGGCCGGCCTGATTAACAATGGCTCTGGTGATCCCGGGGTGACAATGCCCCAGGTTGCAGGTCGCTATGCCGGCTACGAAATCGACATATTCGTTTCCCTCCGTGTCACGCAGCCGTGCACCTCTGCCGCTTGTGAAAACGATGGGAAACTGTCGGTAGTTCGGGAAAAGGGCGCCGTTTACCGCGTCGATATATTCCTGACTGCTCTTACCGTATACTCCTGTCAAGGTACTATCTCCGTTCCTACGCCTGTTTGAGTAAAGATCTCAAGCAGGACGGCATGGTTGACCCTGCCGTCCACAATATGTACTTTTGACACACCTCCCTCGAGAGATGAAAGGGCGGCCTCGACTTTGGGGATCATGCCTCCGTGGATGACCCCCGATGCAACCATCAGGTCGAGAGCCTTCCTGTCCAGGGATGAGATCAGTTCGCCTTTCTCATCGGCGATTCCAGGGACATCAGTCATGAGCAGCAATTTTTTGGCTTTCAGGGCCGTGGCAATTGCCCCAGCCACGGAGTCAGCGTTGATGTTGTAAGTGTTCCCTTCTGCATCCACTCCCACTGGTGCAATTACCGGGATGAAGTTCCCTTCATCCAGACGATGGATGATCTCAGGATGGACAGAAGTAATCCGCCCCACCTTTCCCGGGTCTATGATCTCGGGCGGACCATCCCCTTGCGAAGCCTCCTGGATGAGAAGCTTCTCAGCGAAAAAAAGGCCTCCATCCTTGCCGGTCAGTCCTACGGCCTTTCCTCCATGTTTCTGTATAAGGGTGACGATCTCCTTATTCACCTTTCCACCCAGGACCATCTCCACCACATCCATGGTCTCATCATCGGTGAACCTGTGACCGTGCACGAATCTGGTTTTCAGACCCATTCGTTCAAGGGTCTTCCCTATCTGGGGACCTCCACCGTGGACCACGACAGGTTTGATGCCGACATAACGGAGCAGGATGATGTCCCTGGCGAAATTGGAGCGGAGGGTTTCGCTGACCATGGCGCTGCCGCCGTATTTTATGACGATGGTTTTGCCTGCAAACTCCCTGATATAGGGCAGGGATTCTAACAAAATGTCGGCCTTTTTTATGAGTTCCTTCATGTCGCCACCTTGCTCTTTAACCAGTTGAGCTCTTTTACTTTCTGCCGGACCT
Source organism: bacterium (assembly GCA_029210965.1). Taxonomy (NCBI): domain Bacteria; species bacterium. Next base: position 90,001 of record JARGFZ010000008.1, read on the forward strand.
CTGCGTTGGCATCTTCGAGCTGCTTGTTCGTTTCGACGACCTCATCAATACTCTTGATCAGGTTCTGATAGAGCCAGGCCTGCTTGATGGCCATGGAAGCCGGAGGAGAGACGGCTTCCAGGATCTCCCTGTCCCAGTCATCGAAAGGCAGGTTCTCCTGCTTATTGTAAACTGCAAGAAGGCCCAATACCGTATCGCCGGAAAGGAGGGGCGTTACTGCGATGTTCCCGGGAGTAATCCCCGCGGGAAAGTCCGCAGCCATGTCGACACCGCTGTCTTCGCCCGTTGTATTCCTGATAACGGCATGTCCTTCCTGCAGGACGGAGAAAAAGACACCGTTTCCTACCAGAACCGGACTGTCGGGTTTCCTCACGTGATCCTCGGGAGCGACATGCTCGATGAGTATTTTCTGGCCGCCCGGGTCGGAGAAGGCAAGTATGCCGCAGGTGGCCCTCAGCCCAATCATGACTTTTTCGAGAAGCGACTTGTAGATCTGGCCCGGGTCTATTGAAGAGACGAGGGTTTCGACGATCCCGTTAATGAACCGAAGCTTGAGTTTTTCCCTCTCCGTCCTCTTCATCATGAACACGTTGGCTACAGCCATGGACATCTGATTGGCGAAAGTGTTGAGTATGGCCAGGTCTCCCTCGGTAAACGGCTTTTTGTTTCGTTTGTCGTTGGCTGAGATCACGCCGATCACCTTCCTCCCACAGAGGAGGGGGGTCACAATAAATGACGAGGATTCGTATTGCCTGGTGAACTCATTAGTCAGGTCCTTGGTGTCTCTGGCGGCGTCTGTAACCAGAAGTGCTACCCCTTCCCTGACAACCTGTCCCGCAACACCCTGGTCTATGAGCTGTCTTATGTTGGGGATCTTGCTGGGGAGGATCCAGTTGGATTTGGCCATGACAAGCTCCTTGCCGTCACGGCTCAGGAGCATCAATGAGACCTTTTTGGCGTCGAGGACCTCCGAGATGAGTTCGATGGATCTGCTCAAAAAGTCGCTTTCCTTTAAAACCTCTTCCGGAGGCAGGTCGTCATCCTCGATGTGGGTCAGTTCACTGGTCTGCTTTTCCAGCAGTTGAAGCCTGGATATCTGCTGGTCAATGGTTTCCTGCAGGTGTCTTTTTTCCATAAGATGTCTCGTGACGACCAGGACATCCTCCACCTTGACAGGTTTGTTCAGGAACCATGCAGCCCCCCTGCTCAGGGCTCTCTGGGCTGCCTGCCGGTTTTCGTTCTCTATGAGCATGAGGACAGGGACTTTCGGCTGAAATTTCCGGATGGCGATTAGGGTGTCCAGACCGGACAGCCCCGTAAGCCTGTCAGCAAGGAAAATAACCCCGACATCCTCGTGGCTGCGGACTGCGGTGATCCCTTTCTGTCCATCAATGGTTTCCACGACCTCGAAGCCCTCGTTGGCGAGGATCCCCTTTAGGACCTGCCGGCTGGAAACGTCGTTGTCAATAATGATGGCCCGGTTCATGATCTTCCTCTCTCTCCATTTTGGGTCTTACCTTGATGTCCTCGTATTTACAGAATATACCGGCTGAGATCATCATCCCCGACAATGTCTGCCAGCTTGCTCTGGACCGTACCCGAGTCGATAAGGATCTCTTTTTCCACAAGATCGGGAGCCTGGAATGAAATGTCCTCCAGGAGCTTTTCCATGATCGTATGCAGCCTGCGTGCCCCTATGTTCTCTGTTCTGGTATTAACTTCCTCAGCCATGTGTGCGATGGCTTCTACAGCATCAGCGGTAAAGGTCAGCTTGAGCCCCTCCGTCAGCAGGAGCTCAGTGTACTGTCTGATAAGCGCGTTCTCCGGTTGTGTCAAAATGAGGACAAAATCATCCCGTGTCAGAGGGTCGAGTTCCACACGTATGGGAAATCGGCCCTGCAGCTCCGGCAGGAGGTCCGATGGCTTGCTTCCATGAAAAGCTCCGGCGGCGATGAAAAGGATGTGATCCGTTTTGATCATGCCGTGTTTTGTCGTAACTGTCGTTCCTTCAATTATGGGAAGCAGGTCTCTCTGCACCCCCTCACGGGAGACGTCAGGTCCCTGGCCCGCGTTACGACCGCTGATCTTGTCTATTTCATCTAAAAAAACGATCCCGCTTTGTTCTACTTTAGTAATAGCCTCAACCGTTACATTGTCCATGTCGATGAGTTTGGCTGCCTCCTCCTGGGTCAGGATCTCCAGGGCTTCGGGGAGTTGCACCTTGCGAATTTTTTTCCTCCCGGGGAACAGGTTACCCATCATATCCTTCAGGTTTATATCCATCCCTTCGGTTCCCGGGGAGTTGAAGATCTCTACCAACGGTGTGGTCCGCTCCTCAACCTGGATCTCGACCTCTCTCTCGTTCAAATCTTCATTGCGCAGCATTCGGCGCAGTTTTTCCCTGGTCTCCACACTGGGCGAGGGTTCAATAATTGTCTCCGATCCCTGTGTACGGGCAGTGTTCCCCGGCAAAAGCAGATCCAGTATCCTCTCTTCGGCCAGCACTTCGGCCCTCTCCATGACCGACACCATCTTTTCTTCCTTCAGCATCTTGATGGCCAGTTCCACGAGGTCGCGGACAATAGATTCTACATCGCGGCCCACGTATCCCACCTCGGTGAATTTGGTTGCTTCCACCTTGAGAAAAGGTGAGTCTGCCAGGGATGCCAGGCGTCTGGCGATCTCTGTTTTCCCGACTCCCGTGGGCCCCATCATAATAATGTTCTTCGGTGCGATCTCGTCCTTCAGTTCCTTAGGGACCTGTTGTCGCCGCCATCGGTTCCTCAGAGCGATGGCAACACACCGTTTAGCCTGGTCCTGACCGATAATGAAACGATCAAGGCTGTCAACGATCTCGCGTGGTGTAAAGTTTTTCTGAGTCATTGTTTATAATTCCAAATTCTAAACTTGATAGAGTCGCAAAAAGTCCAATCCGGGACTTTTCGCTCCACGGAAAGGGAAAAGCGTCGTTTTCCTTTTCCTTACAAATCAATGACTTACGGAGTGAGTCATTGATCCGGGCGCCCCGCGCGGGGCGCATTGATGACTTTTTGCTAAGTCATCAAACTTTATTTGTGAAATGTGAACGGTGAACCGTGAACAGGACTTCCTTCCCATTCACTTTTCACCAGACCTTCTCTGCACTTTGCACTTTGCACTCTACACTCTGCACTGACTTATTCCAGTTCCATCACAGTGATCTCTTCATTCGTGTATATGCATATTCTGGCTGCTATGGTCAGAGCTTCATGGACCACCTCAGCTGCCCCGAGATTTGAGTGGTCAAGAAGTGCCTGGGCAGCCGCACTGGCGTAAGGCCCTCCTGAGCCGATGGCCAGCACTCCCCCCTCTGGTTCCAGAACGTCCCCTGTCCCGCTGATAAGGAAGAGGCCGTCACTGTCGGCCACAGTCATGAGCGCTTCCAGTCTGCGGAGAACCCGATCGGTTCTCCAGTCCTTGGCCAGTTCCACCGCAGCCCGGGACAGGTTCCCCTGATGCTGGTCCAGCTTCTTTTCAAACCGCTCAAAAAGGGTGAAGGCATCTGCCGTGGATCCTGCGAACCCGGCAAGTACTTTCCCCTGGTATAGTCTTCGCACCTTTTTAGCCGTATGTTTGATAACTGTATCGCCGATTGTGACCTGGCCGTCTCCGCCCATGGCCACTTTGCCATCTCGTCTGACCGCCAGTACGGTGGTACCTCTCATGACCCTGCTCCCTTTCTCTCCGCCCTTGGATGAGATCTGTCATAGACCTCAAGTAGCCTGTCGAGGGTGACGTGGGTGTATCGCTGGGTAGTCTGGAGGCTCTCATGGCCCAGCATTTCCTGGATGGCTCGAAGGTCGGCGCCACTGTCTAAAAGGTGTGTGGCAAAAGTATGTCTGATAACATGAGGACTGATCCTCGTGTCCAGACCGCAGTCCCTCAGCCTTCGCTCCAGCCGCTTCTGAATTCCCCTGACACCCAGCCGTCCGCCATCACGGTTCAGGAAAATGGGTACGCTGTTTCCCTGCGCCGGCCACCTTCCAGATGCTTTCAGGTATTTCTGAAGACGGGCCGAGGCTTTCTCTCCCAGAGGGACGATCCTTGTTTTGCTCCCTTTGCCCCGGATCCGGATAAGATGTCCCTCCTGGTCCCAGTCAGCCGTATTCATACCGGCCAGTTCACTTATCCTGACCCCCGATGAGTAAAGAAGCTCCCAAATGGCCATATCTCTCAGGTCGATGGGACGGTCCCCGGCAGCACCATCCAATAACGCAGTTATCTCTTCCAGGCTCAGAAATCTCGGGTTGTGCTTCGGTGCCCGCGGAGTGGGGATCGAGTCGCAAGGGTTGGTCTCAAGAATACCCTCCCTCACCAGATGTCTGCAAAAGGATTTAACAGAGGATATCTTTCTCGCCATGGTGGTGCGTGCCAACCCTTTTCTAAACAGCTGACCGAGGAAGGATCGAACCGATTCGGGTTTGTCCATGGAGAGCTGCCGATTGTCGAGATGATCCAGATACTCTTCCAGATCCCGCCTGTAGGCTGACAAGGTGTGAGCCGAAGAGCCACGGACTTTCTTCATGTAAAGGAGGTAATCCGCCAGACGCTGCCTGACCGGTCCTGTAGCTGTGACTCCACCTTCGGAACTGTCCGTCATGGGATATCACCCCACCCTCGCCTATAGATAGCCTCACAAAAAATTTCTTCGAGCTTTCTGATGGGCGGTCACGCCTTTGGCGTGATCCCCCGCCAGACGAAGTGGGTTCGTCCCACGCCATCGGCGTGGCCTACACCCCAGTCCCGCCGGTGGCGGGACTGGTTGATGGACTTTCTTCGAGATCCATCAACTTTCCACAATCAGAAATGATATTGGTTTTAATGGGTATTGTCCAGAGGGGCGAAGTACCCGAAATCCGAATCCGAGATTGGTTTTGGCCGGCCTCCGGTCGAAGTGTCTGAGAGGCTGTTTTTTCGTTTTGGGTCCGATGAACCGGTCTAGTTGCCGTCAGGTGCTGTCGACCAGCGCCGAACCCCCCCCCGGGAAGGCCCAATCGGCGGATTTCGGGTAGAGTTCTCCCTCGGGAACTCGTTTGCCGACTGTTGTAAGGTCTGAAGCCTACGCCATCGCGACGATCCGGATCCTCCGCCGGATCATCGCGAACAAACCGTAGTAGGCCTGCCGGACTTTCAGATACACTTGACCGGCGTGACGCACGACCTTGCCCGCCACCTGGTACAATCGCCAACGCACCGTCCGTAACTGATGACGATGCAAATCCGCGGGAAGGACCTTCAGCTCGAACATCCGGAACAGGTTGTAGGCCAGGATACCGATCCGGAAGAATACGGGTCAGAGACGACGGCAGTCCTCCTCGGTGCCTTGATGATCCACGGCATATCGCCGGGGCCCATGTTGTTCACCCAGCACGCACAATTGGTGTGGGCGACTATCGCATCGCTTTATATCGCCAACTGCCTGGGGCTGGTCTTTGCCACAGTCGGCATCAAGCCGCTGACCCAGATACTGCGTCTTCCCCCTGTCATCATGTCTTCTGTGATCCTGGTGATGAGTGTGGTAGGCGCCTATTCCATCAACAACAGTCTGATAGAAGTCTGGATCGTCGTTGCGTTCGGTTTTATCGGGCTTTTGATGAAGCGTCTCGATTTCCCGGTTGCCCCGGTTATCCTGGCGCTCGTATTGGGCCCAATGGCCGAGAAATCGTTCAGACAGGCCCTTTTCATGTCAAACGGCAGTCTGACGATCTTTGTTGAAAGGCCGATCACGGTGGTCATGCTGGTCCTGGGTGTGCTCAGTCTTATGCTCCCTTACATTCTGGCCCGATTCGATAAAAGAATCCCGGTCGACGACTGATCGGCAGTCGAATACAGCCTGGCAATCCGAAACTCGCGGCCCCGATTGAATGGATAGGTCAAGTGCAGGAAACGCGTCTTGGCATGGGTTCAGGCCGCCGGGAAGATTAAACTGAGGCAGAGGGCAGGGAGTCTTAGAAAAGGAGGTTTTACGAAAATGGCGAACAATACTCATATCACCAGGGAAATCGCGGAATGGTCCAGGGATCAGACTTTCGACAAGATACCCCGGGAAGCGCGGCGCATAGCCAAACGCTGCGTGCTGGACGGGCTGGGGCTGATGGTCACCGGCGCCCGCCAGGAGTGCACCCGGATAGTCCGGGATTACTGCCTGGAGGCTGGAGGGGCCGCGCAGGCGACCCTTTTTGGCGAAAACCCGGTCAAGGTCCCGGCCGCCTCGGCCGCGATGGTCAACGCCACGTCGGGCCACTCAATGGACTGGGACGACACGCAGTTATCTTCTTATCCCGACCGGGTTTTCGGGCTGCTCACCCACCCGGGCATCCGGGTGAATTTCGGCACCATGACCAAACCGCTGCACGTCGGCAGAACGGCGCAAAGCGGTGTGACGGCGGCAGAGCTTGCGGTGCGCGGTTTTGAAGCGGACCCCGACGGTCTGGACGGAAAATGGGGGTTCTTCCAGGTCGCTGGAGGTGGTTTTGACCTGGACAAGATCCAGGGAAAACTGGGGAGTCCGTTTTCAATAGTCGACCCCGGCGTCAGCATCAAACCCTATCCGTGCGGCTCACTGACCCATCCTTCAATGGATGCGATGCTGGGCCTGGTGACGGAAAACGATCTGAAACCGGAAGACGTGGAGAACGTGGTGCTCTATGCGGGGAAGAACATCCTCAATCCCATTCGTTACGAAACTGCCAACAACGAACTCGAGGCCAAGTTCTGCATGCCCTTTCTGCTTTCCGTCATCCTCCTGGAGCGCAAGGCCGGCGCCAAGGAATTCACCGATGAGTACGTCACCTCACAGAAGGTGATGTCAATGATGAGCAGGGTCCGGACGCAGGTGGATCCCGAGATCGAGGCCGAGGGGTTTGACAAGATGCTCTCCCGGGTGGAGATCCAGCTGAAAGACGGTAGTAAACTGGTGCGGGAATCGGATGAACGTTACCGCGGCGGCCCGGCCTTCCCCCTTTCCGATGAAGAGCTTCAGGCCAAATTTACCGATTGCACCGAACACCTCCTGCCGGCGGATACGAGGCAGGAGATTTTCACGACCATCGCGGAACTCGAAAAACCGGGGAATTTAGACCGGACACTGGGACTGATAAAGGGGAAATAGCTCACCCGCGAATGTCCCAGGGGGATGGTTTAAGAACCCTTTTCCGATCAACAGGATAAAGCCTGAGGAGTCGAAAAGGAGTTCCTCAGGCTTTGTTAAGACACCAAGCGGGACCGGCCCTGCCAGGGGCCGGTTTCGCTGTGGAGGGCTTGCCAGGAAGTGGTTAAGACCGAATTCCATGGGGACACGCCGTGACGGTCTGTTGCCCAAATACCTGGTTTTATTGGGTTTAAGGTAGCTGTTATGGTAATATACAGGCAACCTTTTTTCGGAGGTTTTGCCTATGATGGGCCGCGAGGATCCGCCCCAGCCTTCCCTGCTTTACACGTCCTTTAATCTCGACAAACGTATCCGTTCGAACCACTCCTTACGCAAGGTAGCGAAGGCCATTGACTTTGGTTTCGTGTCCGATGATGTGGAGCATCTTTACGGTACCAACGGCAACGTATCGGTGCCTCCGCCTGGACTAACCGTGGGTAGAGTAGGGAGCAGGTCACTGCTGCCGTAGGCCTGGCTTCACTGTTTCCGTCCCTTTCGTCTGACGGTGCCCGAGTAGCCTTACCATAGTTTCAGTGACCAGCTCCCCCTCATCAAACCGTGCGTGCGGTTTTCCCGCACACGGCTTTCCGATGTTCTTCACCGTAGGGCATGCGCCCTCTTCCAGCCTGCTGTCATCGGCACCTTATAGAGCCCGTACTTCTCGCACAGACCGGACAAGATCATAGGCATGACTGAGGATGTCAGCACGATGAACCTTGTCGTACAAGGAGTAGAAACGGTAGGCTGGGTCATGCTTGGCCTTACGGTAAAGCTTCCTCTGTAGCGTCCTGACTTTTTCCGGGGTTGTTAGCCGCATGGCAATCCCCTCGTCCTCCACTCTTCGGTCGCGCGAACAAAGCAGGGCCCCTTCCCTCGGGTCGGGTTATGTTGTCCCTGACCCTCAAACGGTACTATGAACCCCTCCGACTCCCCATACGGCCCGCCACGATTTCGTCTCCTTATACGCGGCGGTTGACACCCCTCCGGCATCACCATATCGGGCCTCCAGCACTGGACCATTTATCCTCCGCTGCATACCACCCCTGCTACCCCGGAAGATCGCACGGACCGTCTCCGTTATCATCACCCGTGCGCGGCGGCCTTTACCTTACGACCACAGGTTCGGCTTCTCCAACTGTGATTAACGAGGCTACATATAGGTTCACTTGCGTTGTGGCCTGCGGCTTTGCCGGGAGGGAACTTACGACCCCTGGTTACCCAGACGCCGCTCCCGCCAGCTACCGA
>JARGFZ010000009.1:0-57809 GCA_029210965.1 bacterium
GGGTCTGGAGGTGTTTGACATTCATGATAATTTTCATCCTTTCATCATGAACGTTTTCAGACCTGTTGTTCAGACTCATCTCATGTTAGAAACATGAGGCTTGCTTCAGACTCATTTCATGTTGGAAGAGGCTGCCCCTTGACCTTTACGATTTTTTCTTTAGACTACGATAGTTTTCAGGGTATTGAGGGTGAAAAGTCATCCCCCGCCAGGCGCAGTGAATCCGTATTACGCCGCAGGCGCGGCCCCCGCCCCGGTCCCGCCGGTGGCGGGACTGTTTGAAAGGCTTTTGGCAAGTCCATCCTAATCAAGGGATTCTGACGAGGTAATACAACATGAGCGAAATAGAGGCGCCCAACGGGGCTCCCAAAGTCACTGCGCTGATCCAGGGCAAGGACACCAAAGGGATCATCGCAACTATCACGAACTGGATCTTCGACCACAGCGGCAATATCGTCTACCTGGACCAGCACACCGATCCGGTTGAGGATATGTTCTTCATGCGGATTCGCTGGGACATGGACGGTTTTGAGATCCCGCGAGACAAGCTGGACGAGGAGTTCAGCAAGGTCTGCTGGCGATTGGGCATGGCTCACCGGCTTTTCTTCTCCGACAGAAAGAAAACGGTTGGCATCCTGGTTTCGAAACAGGGACATTGTCTTCTGGACCTGCTTTACCGCTGGCGCAGCCAACAGCTTGCTGTAGATATCCCCTGCATCATCAGCAACCACGAAAATCTTAGGGACATGGCCGGTTATTACAACATCCCCTTCCACCATCTTCCCGTGACCAGGGAAACCAAAAGGGAGCAGGAGGACCAGGCCCTTGAGATCCTCAAAAAGGAGAACGTGGACACCGTTATCCTCGCCCGCTACATGCAGATCCTCACGCCCAAGTTTGTCACGGCCTATCGCAACAGTATCATTAACATCCACCACTCCTTCCTCCCGGCCTTTATCGGTGCCGACCCCTACCTGCAGGCCTTTAAAAGGGGCGTTAAGATCATCGGTGCTACCAGCCACTACGTAACCGAGGATCTGGACCAGGGTCCCATTATTTACCAGGACGTAGTATCGGTCACGCACCGCGACAACGTTAAGACACTGAAAAGAAAGGGTGAGGACATAGAAAAGGTGGTTCTCGCCAGGGCCGTCTCCCTGCATACCGAGAATAAGGTGCTGATACACAACGGAAAAACCGTTGTTTTCGGGGGATAGGCGTCCGATAAGGCACCATCTATCCCGCCTTTGGCGGGATTATCGGGCCTCATTGATCCTCGGTCACGCCATTGGCGTGACTGGCCTTGTATCTGATACCTTCTCGAACGCCTGTATAAATACTATCATTTCAGATCTCAGAAAAATGAGCAGGGGCCGGAAGGCCCCTGTTTCTGTTTGATCTCACATCCTTTATTCCGCGGCAGGGCTGCAGAACAACCCCATCTTTTTATAAAAAGAATAAAATGCTGGGAACCCAGACAGTACCCATGAGCATACCCGAGAGAGCAGCCGCTGAGCAGGTGTGGGGAATCGCCACCTCCATCGACATCTACGACTGTGATCCGGCCACCAGCCGGGACGCCGACGCCATCCGCCGCTTCGTCGTGGAGCTTTGTGACCTCATCGAGATGAAGAGGTTCGGAGAGACCCAGGTGGTCCACTTCGGCGAAGACGAGAAAGTAGCCGGCTACTCCATGACCCAGCTTATTGAAACGTCCCTCATCTCGGCTCACTTCGCCAACCTGACCAACGCCACCTACCTGGACGTCTTCAGCTGTAAGCCCTACGACCCCGATGTCGTGGCCCAGTTCGCCCGGGATTACTTCGGAGGGTCCAGGATCGAGACCAGTGTGACTTTCAGGAGATAGAGATGGAAAGTCTGAGGGTTGTTAGGGACCCGGAAGAAGCAAAGTTCCTCTGGGAGGCGCTCATGCCCAGGGAGGTCGTCACCGATCTCTGGGAGGTACGCGCCTGTTTCCACCGCCATTTTCGCCGTCCCATTCATTTCATCACCGGCGAAAATACGGGCTGTGGGTCCAGCCTCCTGCCTCTGTCCTACATCGAAGAGCAGGGCATTTACGGATACTTCCCTGGGGAAACGTGGCAGGGCAAGACGTGGCTGGAACAGAACCTCATCCTGGGGGATGAGCCTTTGCGTCTTCTCGACGCCATACCAGGCCCCTACCACATCCGATACCTTTCACCGCGGTGCGTCACAGACAGCTGCATAGAGGCTTCCGTAGATGAAATCGGGTATCTGTTTACGCCACACAGTTACAGCCACGATATCAGCGGCTACCTGGAGAGCTTCTCGGGTAAATCCCTCAAAAGGGTGCGCAGGGAGATCCAGCGCATTGAGGACATGGGGCTCGAGTGGCGCTACGACCGCCTCGATGATATCGAACTCATTGTCGCTATGAACCTCTCCCGTTTCGGGAAGGACTCCTATTTCGGCGATCCCAGGTTCAGAAAGGGTTTTATGGAGATGATCCGGCTCTTCGCCGACCGTGGCTGGCTGCGGGTCACGAGCGCCCTTATCGGCCGGGAGGTAGCCGCCGTTGACGTGGGTGTCCTCTACGAAATGACCTACACCCTCATGGCAGGAGGCACCAACCCGTCATTCCCCGGCATCGCCAAGGTCATCAACATGCACCACATGGAGCGGGCCTGCGAGGATAAGGTCAGGGAGGTGGATTTCCTGTGCGGGGACTTTAACTGGAAGAAGATATTTCACCTTCAGGAGCGACCCCTTTTCCTTGCTGCCAGAGCTGCTGTGCAGGCGGATTGAGTATTACGGTGAGGAATAAACGCGTCCTTGTGGTGGGTACTACCACGAATTACGTCGACATCATCCGAAACAGATACCCAGGGAGGGCCCTTTTTTTCACCGGTAAGAACCTGCGCCTCCAGGCTCAGGAAGAAACTCCCGGAGAAGCTGAAGAGGTCCTGGCCAACCTTGGTGATGTCAAAGTGGTCTCCGCGGCAATTAAGGAGCACCTCTCCCTTCACGGCCTTACCCTTTCAGGGATCACCTGCTACGATGACGAGTCCCTCACCCTGACCGCCGTCCTCGCCGCAGAGATGGGGCTGCCTTTCGCCACGGAAAATGCTGTCTTGATGAGCCGCAGTAAGTTTCACTCCAAACGGGCCTGGAGACCGGTTGCCGGCGCATACTCTTCAGCGGTCCGGGCAAGACTGAAAAGGAACTGGAACTTGCGGCGCTCAACGCCCCCAGGGTCACGGTGCTCATCGACAGCTTCGGTGAACTCGAGCGGCTCGATTCGGCCGCTCTTAAAGCCGGTACGGTTATCACAGCCGGGGTTCGGCTCACGACCAGGGAGGACGGCCTGTGGCGGAAGTTCGGCATAAATCTTTCCTCACTAGGTGAGTTTCTGTCCACCTCCGCCGGGGAAAAAGCTGTACAGGTCAGAGGCCTTCAGTTTCACACAAGCTGGAACCTGACCCCTGAAGCTCAGGTGAAGTTTATCGAGAGGCTGGGAAAAGCGCTGGGTACCTTAGACCACGGACTCATCCAGTCCCTCCGGTTCCTGGATATCGGGGGCGGGTACTGGCCCGAGGGGGGGAAGTGGCTGCTGACCGGGGAATCGCCCTCCTCACCCGGCGCTGACTTCCTGCGGGGAAGGGAACGCCTTTACGCAGCCCCCATCGGGGATTTTGCGCGGGAGATCGCAGGGGCCCTTAATAAGCACATTTTTCCTCTGGTGCCCCTCAAAATATACGCTGAGCCGGGCCGCTGGATCGCGGACAAGATCATGAACATCGTGGTCTCTGTAGCGGACAGGAAGGCTGACGACCTCGTCATTACCGATGCGGGCACAAATATTATCGGGTGGGAACGGTATGAGACCGATTACGTTCCAGTGATAAACCTCAGCCGCCCTTCCCTCACCGAAAGGCCCTGCCTGGTGGCCGGGTCCCTGTGCACCCCCCACGATATCTGGGAATGGTCCTATTTCGGGGAAGGCATTGAACCCGGGGACATCCTTTTCCTCCCCAACCAGGGGGCCTACACCTGGAGCCTGCACCAGGGGTTCATCAAACCGTTGGCGAAAATGATAACGATCGAGGATTGTACGAAAGTACAGTGTTGAGTGTAGTGTGCAGAGTGTAGAGTGTTGAGGGAGGTTCAGCCCAAAGGCCAGGTTTAACAGGGATAAAAGGGATGGAAGGGCATTGGCATTTGGATAATGGACTGATTATTTCTCTGCACCCTGCACTTTGGACTCTGCACTAATTATCCTATCCCCTTCATCCCTGTTAAAAGACGGAGAAACTGCAAATGCCAAAAAGACGTCCCAAAATAACGATCCGCCGCTGAAAAGCGGAAGACATACCGGGAGTCATCGCGTGTAACAAGGCAGCTTACGCGGACTATCCCCCGGAGTTCGAATACGACCAGCGGCTATACGAGATGCAGTTGGCCACCTTTTCGCAGGGGCAGTTCGTGGCCCTCATCGGCAACAAGGTCGTGGGTTTTGCCACCTCCCTCATCGTCAGCCTCGATGACGAGACCTATTGGTACAATGTGGATGAGATCACAGATGCCGGGACCTTCAGCACCCACAACTACTTTGGGGACACCCTCTACGGGGCGGATATGGCCGTCCACCCTGACTACCAGCAGCTAGGCATCTCAGGGATGCTCTACGACCGCCGCAAGAGGCTCATGAAGCGTTATAACCTGAGGCGCATGATCGCATACGGCCGTATCGCCGGGTACAGGCAGTATGCCGGCAGGATGACCGCCGAACAGTACGTCAGGAAGGTCGTGGAAGGTGAACTGAAGGACCAGGCCCTCAACGCCCACCTCAAGGCTGGCTACCAGGTGAAGAAGGTCCAGCTGGACATCACGGTGGATTTTTCCAGCCTCAACTACTCCACCTACCTGGAGATACCCAACCTCGATTTCGACCTCGCCAAATCCAGGATTGCCGTATCCGGGGTCCCCAAGCGCCCGGCCCGCCGGATCAGGATCTGCGCGGCCCAGTACCTCATGAAACCCATCCGGTCCTGGCAGGAGATGGAGGAATCGGTTGAGTTCTTCGTTGACACAGCGGCCGCCTCCCACTGCCATTTTCTCCTTTTCCCTGAGTATTTCTCCTACCAGCTCATCAGCTGCTACGCGGCCAAGGGCGGGATGAAGGAGACGGTTCTCAAGCTTGCAGGGTTCGCGGAACGCTACGTCCAGATGCTGCGCGGCCTGGCCATGAAGTACAACATCTACATCATCGGGGAATCCCACCCCACCCTGCGGGACGGAAAGCTTTACAACACCGCCTACCTGTTAACCCCCAGCGGCTTCGTCTACACCCAGGATAAACTGCATATCACGGCCACCGAGAGGAACGAGAGCAATATTGAGCCAGGCGAGGGCATCCGGCCCTTCAATACTCCTCTGGCCAGGATCGCCATCCAGGTCTGCTACGACATCGAGTTTCCGGAAACGTCTCGCCTCCTGGCTCTTGCTGGAGTCGAGGTGATCTTCGTTCCTCTTTACACCGACGAGAAAAAAGCCTACTGGCGAGTCCGCCACTGCGCCCAGGCCAGGGCCGTTGAGAATTTCGTCTACGTGGTCCTTAGGGTGGAATAGAGTAGGACATTGTGTAGAGTGTAGAGTGTACGGTTCAGAGTGCGGTAGATCCAAGGCCAGAGTCCTGAGGAATACCGGCTTGTCCGCCATAGCTGATCGGTTGTCGTTAGCGACGGCGGAAGGCGTATATGCTGACATACGCCGAGGATTTCCGAAGGGCGATAACGCAGAAGATACCGTGCTATGACCGACCGCATTAACTCCTTAATGTAGCTTTCAGCCGATCCGGATATACCAAAAGATCCAAAGCATCCAAAACATTCAGCGCCACCACATCGGCAGCTCTCAGCGCTTCGGAACTTGTCCCCTCGGGACCCAGGACCACGATCCCCAGGGAAGCGTCCACCAGCATCCCCATGTCGTTACGTCCGTTCCCTATGGCCACCGTCTTGAGAGGAAGGCCTCTCAGGTATTTCTGCTTGGCCTGGATCTGATCTTTCTTAGGTATGATATGCAGTGTAACCGGAAGGCCGTGACAGACCTTGGTTGCGCTCCCGTAGGTGTCGGCGGTGAGGACATGGATGTCCAGTTTTTCCGCCAGAGCAACAACCCGTTCCTTTACTCCATCGATGAACGCCCCATCCAGTGTCAGAGTTCCGTTAAGATCAAGTACCAGATGGCGTATGGGGTAACTTCCCCAACCGGGGACGTCAATGGTGATCATAACAAACCCTCCTTAAGGGTATGAGACATGGACAATATTGATGACTTCGTAAAAAGTCATTGATTTGTAAGGAAAGTGAAAATGACACTTTTCGCTTTCCGAGGAGCAAAAAGCCGATTACGGACTTTTTGCGACCCTGTCAATATTAGATAATAACAGAATCAACGATTTTTCCTCCAGGAGCAAGAGACAATTAATGGCACAACCCAGGTTAGTGACCGGGTATCACGACAGGTGCCATGGGTAAAATAATCACTATGCCAATGAATACCTTTATGGCCCGGAGACACTGAACTGATTATATTATAAGTATAGAAAAGGGCTGATATCAAAAAAAGGATCAAACAGACAGGGAGGTTAATGTTTTGAAGCATACAGCTGTTTTCATGGTCGTCGTATTTCTCTTAATGGGTTGGGTTCCAGGCATGGCTCAGGCAGCCGATAAATCCTATGTCATCGGCCGCATAACAGGAACCTATCAAAATCTCCCGGGATATTTTAGCCACAATCCGGATTATCTTTCTTCTGGGCAGACAGATGAGGTTGAATTTCCAGGATTCAGGCTCCTGCGTGTGGAGGATGGCAAAAAATTTCTCATCCGTCCCAGCCATATGGGATACTTCTATCAGGACCTGCCAGGCGGCAGATATACCCTGACGAGGAAACGCAACGACCGGCCTGATTACAGAGAAGGAAAAATGACCAACATCATGAGCTTTGAGGTTGGGTCCGGGGCCCTGGTCAACCTGGGTACAATGAATATTATCCTCGACGGTGAACCCCATGAGTCACTGTGGTCGAACCAGCACTACACCAGAGGAACCTATACCTACGGATATCGTTACGAGCGAGATCCCGGTGAAAGCGGCTACAGCGGACCGTTGAAATGGTTTACAGAGAAAAAATCAAAAATTGCAGCCAGTTTCGGGGACCGGGTCGTCCGGGTGAGCACCGCCCCCACCGATGAAAAGGACGGGTCAAAGGTGTTCCTGAAGCAGATCGTTCCCCGGTCGGACTGGTAATTAAGATTAAGACTTAGACAAGATCCTCTTACATAACGTATTTCACGAGCAACTTATCGACTTTTAATCAACCAGACCAGGAACCCTGCAGCAATAACCCACAGCAGGACAACAACCAAAGCCCCGAACCAACTCCTGGGCCGGGTGAGTATCCGTTCTTCAGCCTGTAAGCGCAGGTCTGCCATCACCTCGCCCGGTATCAGCCGGACAACTGTGGCGATGCCCAGGGGAAGAATGATCAGATCGTCGAGGTAGCCGAGCACGGGAATGAAATCGGGGATCACATCCACAGGACTCAGCGCATAGGCGGCCACCAGAGCCGCCAGAGCCTTGGCGTACCACGGCACTCTGGGGTCACGCGCGGCCAGGTAGAGGGCAAGGACGTCCCTTTTCACATCCCTGGCCCATTTTTTCAGACGATCGAGCATGGTTGGTTTAATTCCTGATTCCTGATTCCTAATTCCAGATTTCAGATTCCAGATTTCATCTGTTTTCTTTGCGTCTTGGCGTCTTGAGTGAGCTTGGCGAACGAGCGAGAGGCAGCTTGGTCACTTTTGTAGAAACCGATCTTCCCCCCTGATTTAGATTTACCCTGCGTTACCCTGTGTACCCTGCGGTAAATTAGCTCTTATCGTTTCTATAGCATCCGGGATCGCTTCGCATGGGTAGCAGCTCGCGATGACACCAACCTGCGATTGGAGTTTCAGGTTTTGGGTTCCGGGTTTAACTTCAAACCTCAAACACCAAACTTCAAACTTGTCTTTAGCCCTTTCGCCAAGTCGCTCCGTCGCCCCGTCGATACGTTCTATCATCGCCTCCCCACCCTTACCAGTCGATCTACACCCTGAACGCTGACACCATCCGCTCAAGGGCCTCGTCCAGCATGGACTGCGAACAGGCGAAATTGAGGCGCATGTGGAGATCGCCCCCCGGTCCGAATGTTGGGCCATGGTTGAGGGCCAGCCGGGCGACTTCCTGAAAACGGCGGACGATCTCCTCCATGGAATGGCCTGTTCCCCAGAGATCCAGCCACGCCAGGTACGTCCCCTCCAGGGGCATGGAAGTCCCTCCCGGCAGGCTTTCTCTGACAACACTGTCCACCCGATCCCGGTTACCCTGCAGATATTTAAGGAGATCTTCCAGCCACATTTCACCATGGTTGTATGCTGCTGTTGCCGTAAGGGGACCAAAGCTGTTGGGACCGTGCATACCACAGCGGGCCATCTGGAGTTGGAATCGGCGCCTCAGGGAGTCGTTTGAGATGATGACGTTCCCGGTCATGGTCCCGGCCAGGTTGAAGGTCTTGGAAGCCGAGGTGCAGGTGATCACCTGGCTGGCGATCTCCGGTCCAAGGGAGGCGAGAACGGTGTGTGTGTAACCCTCGTACACCAGGTCGTGATGGATCTCGTCGGAGACAATGAGAATGTCCCGTTCAAGACAGAACTCGGCAAGTTCCTTAAGCTCCACCCTGGTCCAGACGCGGCCTCCGGGGTTGTGTGGACTACACAGTATCAGCATGCGGGTTGCCGGGCCGACCTGGCGGTCCAGTTTTGCCATGTCCATTCGATAACGGCCGTCCACCTGCACAAGTTGGTTGTTTATAACCTCACAGCCGTTAGCGGTGATGGCCCCGAAGAAGGGATAGTAGACAGGAGCCTGCACCACCACCTGATCACCCGGTTTACAAAAAGCCTGGACCAGGAGGTTGACGGCGTTGACGATGCCGTGGGTAGTGAATATCCACTCCGGTTCCACGGCCCAGCCGTGACGGCGGGCCATCCAGTTCATAACGGCATCGTTGTAAAGGACAAGATCCCCGGGATAGCCGTGAATACCGTGGTCAGCAGCGCGCCGGAGCGCCTCGTTGACCTCCGGGGGCGGACAGAACTCCATGTCGGCGACCCACATGGCGAGGCCGTCTTCAAGAGAAACCCCGTACCTTTCCTCCATACCGTCCCATTTGAGGCACTGGGTGTCCCGCCGGTCGATTATGGTGTCAAAATCGGAGCTCATAGGTTTTCATACTTCAGGGCAGGGGAAAAAGCAATTTTTGAGCCAGAGCCGGGAGTCAGTAGCCAGGAGCCAGTAGATTTGGAAAATCACGGGACACAGTGACGCGGGGACGCGGAATCCAGCATCAAAAAGCGGCATTGTTTTAACGCAGAGTTCGTCACGCCCCTGGCGTGACAGGCTTCGGACGCAGAGGAAACATTTAATCCGGGTTTAAGCCGGTTACAATAAAGGCGATATTTTTTTAACGCTGAGGGGCTCAACTGCACTTGCCGTTCTACCACCTTCCCTATTCCTTATTCCCCTTTCTTGCCAATGCGCCAACTGGCCCATATACTTTTATGCAGGGGGGTTGGAAGACCGGCGCCCGGATGCTCAACCGGTTATCCTTTCAGGAGCTTTTGCCTCTTCCTTTCAGACCTTCCCGTTTTAAATAAATCCAGGCACAAAAGCCCATGGAATGCCCTTTTGCGGGACACCATTGAGCATCGGGATTTTACACCTGGAGCAGATCGTCACGACCAGAATGCATTCAAAGGTTGACAATGCATTATAATATTCTTATATATTGCTATCTCAATTAATTAGACGCGCGTGAATTTTTTCTTTCCAACCCGTAATGGAGGTATCAGAGAAATGTCCAGGATGAAGAAGGGGATCGTGATACTTGCAGCTGCAGTGCTTTTCCTGCCGTCTGCCCCCCGTGCGGACGTCCCACAGGTCGGGCTTCAGGAAGCTTTCCAACTGGCCCTTGAGCAAAACCCGGAACTTGTGGCCATGGGAAACTCCGTGGAGGCGGCCAGAGAACGGGTGGGCGCGGCCAAAAGCCATCTCCTGCCTAAGGTAACCCTTGAGGAAAGGTATATGAGGACCGACAACCCCACCTACGCTTTTTCCTCCAAACTGAACCAGAGCCGCTTTGAGGATTCCGACTTTGTCATTGACAGTCTTAACCACCCGGAAGACATCGACGACTTCATGACCTCCATTTCCATTGTGCAACCCCTTTATTCCAGGGAAGCATCACTGGGGGTCGACATGGCAAGGACACAAAGCGAGGCCCTGGATCTTGATTTTGGGAAGAGCAGGAAAAAGGTACTCCTGGACGTCGTTGAAGCGTTCATTGGAGGGGCGACGAGCCGGCAGTTCCGCGATGTGGCCCAAAAAGGTCTCGAGGACGCCATATCCCACCTGGAGATCGCCCGTTCCAGGGTTGAAGCGGGGCTGGGTCTCGAATCGGACCTGCTCAGGGCCGAAGTATCCGTAAAGGAAATGGAGGAACGTCTCGTTTCGGCACAGAAGAACACCTCTCTGGCGAACCGCACCCTGGGTCTGATCCTGGGACAGGATGGCCCGGTTGAGGCTGCCGGTGAAGTGATCCCCATGCCGGACCTCAAACCGGTGGAGTACTACGAGGAGGCATCCTCCAGCCGGGATGATCTCCTTGCCATGGCCAAAAGGGTTCACAACGCCAGGCTCAACATCGACATGTCTGCGGCCAGGTTCTCCCCCACTGCCGGCCTGGGCGGTTCGTACCAGATCAACAGCCACCAGTTCCCCCTGGACGAAGAGGGTAGCAGTTACCAGGTAAGCGCCTTTATTCGCTGGGACATTTACAACGGAGGACTGAAGGGCCATGCGGGATCGGATGCCAGATTCAGTCTTCTGGAAGCGGAGGCTTATTACAACGGGTTAAAAAAGGAGATCATTTTTCGTATCAACCAGGCCTACCTGAACGTTCAGGAAGCTTCCCGGGGCAAAGAGCTGGCCTCTTCCCGATTATCCCTGGCTGACGAAACAGTGAGGCTTATGGAAAAACGCTACGAAAACTCTCTGGCAACGGTGGTGGAGTTACTGGACGCCCAAACGTCCCTTGACTCCGCGAGAGCGGACCTGGTGGCCAAGACCAACTCCCAACTGATCTTCCTGGCCCGTCTGATGTTTCAGAGCAACCTCATCGAGCAGGAATTTCTTGCGAAAAATTGAAGGAGAAAATGATGCTTACAAAAAATATCCTGCTTTCAGCCGCTATTGCCGGGACCATGATTTTCGGAGCCTGCTCCCCTGCCCATGAGGCCAAACCAGTCGTCCGCCCGGAGGTCACAGGCGTCGAACTTCAAAAGGTCCAGATTACGAGCGTTCCGGAAAGCTACGAGACCACAGGCACGGTGGTCCCGAAAAGCTCGAGCACTGTTTCGAGCCGCGTCATGGGAACCGTCACCTCCCTTCTGGTCAGAGAAGGAGACAAGGTAAAGGCAGGGCAGCTCCTGCTGACCCTTGACGATCGGGACCTCCGGGAAAGAGTGCGGACTGCCGAGGAGGCTCACAACCAGGCCATTCATGCCCTGGAGGCCGCCCGCAACCAGGAGGATCTGGCGGGCAGGACCTACGAGCGGTACCGAAAGCTGTACGAGGGAAATGCAATTACCACCCAGGAAATGGACAACGTGACCAACCAGGCTAACCAGGCACGGCACGGTGTGGAACAGGCCCAGGCCATGGTCAAAAGAACAGAATCATCCTGGGATGAAGCGAAGATCTTCCTGGGCTTTTCCAAAATCACCTCCTCCATCGACGGCATTGTCACGGGAAAGATGACCGACCTGGGCAGCATGGCGTCCCCCGGCGTTCCCCTCCTGCAGCTTGAGGACAGGGCTTCTCGCCTGGTGGAGGCCAGTTTCGAAGAGCGAATGCTCGACAGCGTTAAAGAAGGTATGGAAGTTCAGGTGCGGGTCCCTTCAAACGCCGACGAAACCGCAGGCAGGATCGTTGAGGTGGTTCCCACCGTAGACCCGCGGACCCGGACTTTTGTGGTCAAGATCGCGGTTCCGGGTGTGGACCTGCGCAGCGGACAGTACGGCTCCGTGAGGTTTAAATCCGGCACGCGGGACCTGCTTCTCGTGCCCGCCTCGGCCGTTGTCAAACGGGGCCAGCTGACAGGGGTCTTCATTGTGGATTCCAAGGATCACGTCATATACAGGCTCATAAGGGTGGGGAGACCTTACGGTGAAATGGTGGAGGTTCTCTCAGGCCTTACGACCGGGAATACCATTGTCATCGGGAACCTGGATAAAGCTGTGGACGGCGGCATCCTGGTACCCTCCAGCACCCAGGGCGGAGGGAACTGACATGGAGGCCATCGGCATTTCAGGAAAGATCGCCAAGGGGTTTCTGACCTCCAAACTGACGCCCATCATCGTGGCAGCTTCTCTCATCCTGGGAGCGTTGGCCGTCAGCGTCATCCCCAGGGAAGAGGAACCCCAGATCGTTATCCCCATGGTGGACGTCTTTGTCGGGTTCCCCGGAGCCACCCCCGAAGAGGTGGAGCAGCGGGTCACCCGTCCCCTGGAGCGTCTTCTGTGGGAAGTGAAGGGCGTCGAGTATGTGTACTCCATTGCTCAGCCAGGGCAGAACCTGACCATCGTCCGGTTCAAGGTGGGCGAGGACATGGAAAAAAGCCTGGTCAACCTATACACCAAGCTTATGCCCAACTACGGGTCCATCCCCGCGGGGATCACCGAACCGGTCATCCGTCCCAAGAGCATCGATGACGTCCCGACGCTGGCGCTCACACTGTGGTCAGAGGTGTATTCCGGCTACCAGCTCAGGCGCATCTCCGAGGAGCTGCGCAGCGATCTGAAGCAGGACCGGGACGTTAGCGAGATAGAACTCATCGGCGGCCAGCAGCGCCAGGTCCGGGTCACCCTGGAACCGGGAAGGCTCAGCGCCTACAACCAGTCTCCCATGCTTATCCTGGGAGCCCTGAGCCAATCCAACACCATTCTCCCTTCCGGAAGCTTCCAGTCCGGTAACGTCGAATACCTTGTCGAGACCGGCGGGTTTTTGACGAGCGCCGAGGATGTGGGGAGCGTTGTGGTGGGCCAGTGGGCTGGACGGCCGGTCTTCTTAAGGGACGTGGCTGACATCACCGACGGACCGGGGGAGCCCACAGATTACGTCTTTATGGGCCACGGCCCCGCCTCCATGGAGGAAGACCCTGTCGTCAGGTCCGGGCAGTTTGAAGCCGTCACAGTGGCCGTATCCAAAAAGAAGGGCACCAACGCCACCCTGCTATCCAAGAGGCTTCTGGCAAAGGTCGAGGCACTCAAAGGCACCGTCCTCCCCTCGGAGGTGGAGGTAACAGTGACCAGGAACTACGGGGAGACGGCCAAGGAAAAATCGGACGAACTGCTCAAACACATGCTCATTGCCACGATCTCTGTGATCCTGCTCATGGCCCTGTTCCTGGGGTGGCGTGAGGCTGTGGTGGTGGCGGTGGCGGTTCCTGTGACACTGGCCCTTACCATGTTCGTCAACTACCTGCTCGGCTACACGCTCAACCGGGTGACCCTCTTTGCCCTGATCTTTTCCATCGGGATACTCGTTGACGACGCTATCGTGGTGGTGGAGAACATTCACCGGCACTTTAAAAGATACGGGCCCGATAAATTAAGGGCCATTTATGCCGTGGACGAGGTGGGTAACCCGACTATCCTTGCTACTTTTGCCGTCATCGCGGCCCTGCTTCCCATGGCCTTCGTATCCGGGCTCATGGGGCCCTACATGCGGCCCATTCCTGTAGGCGCGTCGGTGGCCATGATCTTTTCTCTGCTGGTTGCGTTCACCGTAAGCCCGTGGCTCAGTTTCAAGGTGCTGGGCAAGTCAAAGCACTCTGAGGCAAAGACCGATGAAAGCAGCCGTATGGACCGACTGTACGAGACCCTATTGAGGCCTCTTGTCAAAAGCCGGAGCCTGCGCCTGTCGGCCCTGGCCGTGGTGGGGGTGCTGCTCCTTATGGCCATGGCCCTCGTCCCCTTGAAGAAGGTGACCATGAAGATGCTGCCCTTCGACAACAAGAGCGAGCTTCAGGTCATTATAGACATGCCCGAGGGGACCACGCTGGAACAGACGGCAGCCGTCACCAGGGAAATGTCGGAATTCCTCAAAACCGTGCCACAGGTCCGTCACTACCAGTCCTACGTGGGGGCAGCCTCTCCCTATAACTTCAACGGCCTTGTCAGGCACTATTACCTCAGGGGCGAGGCCAACCTCGCCGACATCCAGGTGAACTTCGTCGAGAAAAACGAGCGAAGCGCACAGAGCCACGACCTTGCCAAACAGCTGCGGCCCAGACTCACCGAGATCGCCGAACAAAACGGCGCAAAGGTCAAGGTGGCCGAGATCCCCCCAGGTCCGCCTGTCCTGAGCACTCTCGTTGCCGAGATCTACGGACCGGACAGCCAGCGCCAGATCGAGATCGCCCGGGATATCCGGAAAATTTTCGAGGAAACGCCGGGTGTGGTGGATGTGGACTGGTACGTGGAGGATCAGCAGCCAAGGCTCGTGTTTGAAGTGGACAAAGAGAAGGCAGCCCTCAGCGGGGTGGCCACCGGGGACGTGGCCCGGACTCTGCGCATGGCCCTTGCCGGCATGAATGCCGGCATTCTTCACCTGCCCGAGGAGAAGGAGCCTGTAGAGATAAACCTGAGAATGTCCGTCGAGGACCGTTCAGACGCCAATATCCTGAAAACCCTTAAAGTACCGTCGAGAAACGGATCTCTTGTTCCCATAGGAGAACTGGTCAAGGTCACCAGTACCGTCCAGAACCGTGCCATCTACCACAAGAACCTCAAGCGTGTGACCTACGTCATCGGGGACGTTGCCGGTACCCAGGAGAGCCCCGTCTACGCTATTTTGAACATGAAGGACCGCGTCGCGCAGCTGGCACTCCCGGAAGAGTACGAGCTGGAACAGCACTTTTCCGAGCAGCCGCCCCTGGAGGACCGCTACACCATGAAGTGGGACGGGGAATGGCAGATCACCTACGAGGTGTTCCGGGACCTGGGCATCGCCTTTGGAGCCGTTCTCATCCTCATCTATATTCTTGTGGTGGCCTGGTTCAGGAGCTTTTCCATACCGCTGGTCATCATGCTCCCCATACCGCTGACACTGGTGGGGATCCTTCCCGCCCACTGGCTCATGGGGACCTTTTTCACCGCCACCTCCATGATCGGGTTCATCGCCCTTGCCGGGATCGTGGTGAGAAACTCCATCCTCCTCGTGGATTTCATCCAGATGGAGGAAAAGTCGACGGGAGGGCTCATCGAAGCAGTCATCAAGGCGGGCACCGTCAGATCCAGGCCCATCATCCTCACCGCCGCCGCGGTCATGGTGGGGTCTGTGGTGATGTACTTCGATCCGATCTTTCAGGGCCTTGCCATTGCCATGATGTCCGGTGCCATGGCATCGACCTTCCTGACCCTGCTGGCTGTGCCCCTGGCCTATTATGAACTATTCAAGGGATCGGAAAACAACGGAGATGGTAATGAGGATGAGGATACAGGACCCGATGGTCCCCAATGTGCCTCGGCGCCTTAGCTTTTCAATTGGAACCGGTTTGGTGTAAAATTGCTTTGACTACCAGTCAGGCGCAGCACAGTTTTCCGAAGGGGAGTTCAAGAGCTATATGGTTCTTGAACTCCTTTCCCTTTCTCCGCGTCTCCGCGTCTCCGCGTCTCCGTGTCACATTTATATTTTAAACCCTTGTGTTCATTGGAGAAGGGTTTAAAATATAAATGTGGGGGCGAGTTGGTTTCGACGGGGGACTGGAATCCCGTGGCGCATGCCGAGGTACCGGTGGCCTCGTTAAACCCCGGTCGTATATAGCTGCCAACGATACCGGCTACGCACTGGCTGCCTAATTAACTTTAGGTAAGTCGGCGCTGCCCTGACGGCGCCCGTAACGTCAGGACGCAGTGTCATAAGCTCGGGCTTGCTCCCTGTCGCCGCCTGGCCGGCAGGGGGGACTTCCAGTCAGGCTCATCTTCCAGACTCCCTGTCCGTGGGGTCGCTGGCGGAGAAATTAAACACGGAATAAGCATGTAGTGCCGCGAGGCTGAAAGCCTTCGGACGCGGGTTCGACTCCCGCCGCCTCCACCAGTCTTCGTTCGAAACGCAGTGGAGAACGAAGACTGCCACGGCGTAGTTGCCCGACAGGGTAACGAAGCCGGGCATCAATTTAAGTGGCTTGTTAATGGCGTTTCGAACTACGCCTTGGCAAGCCATTTTCTTTTGAGACAGAGCAAAGCCTGTCGCAACCAAACACTTGGAATAAAGCCGGACTTGTCACGGCATAGCCAAAGGCGGCGACGGAAGCCCATTGCGACGCCCCAAGAGCGCAGCCGGAAGCCGCAGGTGAGCCGGAAGCCGGACGCCTTGGCAAGCCATTTTCTTTTCTTTAACCCTTTCCAATTTGGACCTGAATTTGCACTGATCATTTCATGGCAAATTCTGGTCCAATCTTCCACTATGTCTATATTCTCAAATCTCTTAGTGATCCCTCACGTCACTATACCGGACTGACTCAGGATCTCGATATGTGCCTCAAAGACCACAACTGGGGGAAGGTACCGCACACACGAAAGTACAGGCCATGGGTGATAGAAACCGCCATTGCCTTCCGGTCCCGTGAAAAAGCATCTGCCTTCGAACAATACCTCAAATCGCACGCAGGCCGCGCTTTCGCCAAGAAGCGCTTTTAAAGGGCCCCTGCCGTCACTTCCGTTAATCTGCTCCTGCATTGATCTTATTATACATTTAAAAACAGCCACTTAGCGACCTGCTGGAGGCTGTTTTTATGGTTTCTGGGTGGTGCCACCCGGTTCTCCCTACATCAAACCCTACATGGAATCCATACGTTGAACAGGCAGTTTAAATCAGACCTTCCCGCCTCTGTCAGGGCAAGGCTCCTTAACCGGGCCGAGACAAGAGGGAAGATTTCAACCTGGTCCCCCTCCGGTATGCTTTGGAGCTGGCTGCCCACGTTGGCCTGCTGGTTTTTGATGAAGGCCACCAGTTCGACAGCGGTACCCGAGGCATCACATACGAGCTGCTCCTGACGTCGCTGCGCTCCATGATTCCCGAAGGAACTCAGAAGGTGCTGATCTCAGCGGTCATTAGCAACGCCGAGGCTGTTGGAGAATGGCTCAACGGGGAGCCCAATGTCGTCGAAGGCACAACCCTGATTCCGACTTTCAGGTCGGTCGGATTCGCGAGCTGGCTCGATCAGTTGGGAAGAATCGAGTACGTCGACAGCCGTGATGCCGAACAAGGTGAGTTTTTCGTTCCGAGGGTGATTGAAAGATTCAATCTCGGGAGGAAGAAGCGGGAAAGGACGGACCGTTTTTTTCCTGAAAAGACCGATGGGCAGGCTATCGCACTTTACCTTGGTCTGAAATTGGTCCCGAATGGCAGTATCGCTCTTTTCTGCGGAAGGAAGTCAACAGCGGCCAGCGTCTGCGAAAAAACCGTTGATATTATCGAGCGAGGCGCACCCGTGGCCTTACCATCAGATTTTTCTGACGCCCAGGAAGTTGAGCGGCTGACCCATCTGCACGTCGAGAATCTCGGTGCTGACGCTCCGGCGTCCCAGAGCGCGGCACATGGCATTTTCTCCCATCATGGCAATACTCCGCATGGTATCCGGCTGGCGGTGGAGCATGCCATGCGCGACGACCTTGTGCGATTCGTTGTTTGCACCTCTACCTTGGCGCAGGGCGTAAACCTTCCGATTCGATACCTCATCGTGACCAGTGTCTACCAGGGCATGGAGCGCATCAAGGTTCGCGATTTCCACAACCTCATTGGCCGAGCGGGTCGAGCCGGGATGCATACCGAAGGCAGCATCCTGTTTGCCGATCCGGTGATCTATGACAAGCGAAAGGCGCGTAACGATAAATGGCGCTGGGATCAGGTGAAAGAACTTCTGGAGCCGCGCAATTCTGAGCCATGCATCAGCAATCTTCTATCGATCTTCGACCCCATCAAGAGCGATGACGAGAAATACACCATCACCATGGAGGCTCTGGATTTTGCCAAGGCCTATATCGACGATCCTGCTGAAGTTGCCAAATTGGCTGCCGGGATAGCCGCACAACATGGAGACAAAAATTTCTCACGAGACGGTGTCGAGCGGCAAGTCGCCTGGAAAATCAGCCTCATCTGTGCCGTCGAGAGCTTCCTGTTATCCCATTGGGATGAATCGGAGGATGGTCTTTCGGAAGCTGATGTGGCCCGCCTGGCCGAAGGGACGCTGGCTTTCTTCCTGGCTGATGATCAGAAAAAGGAGCATATTCGCGAGTTGTTTCAGCTTCTCGCTGGGAACATCTCCGCAAACATCACAGATTCGGCTCGCCGCAAAATCTACGGCAGGACGCTTTACGGAATTCAGGATGCCCAAGCCATTGAGGGATGGGTTCAGTCCAACGCTGACAGCCTGCTTTCGATTGTTGATGAAACAGAAGCTCTCGATCTTGCCTGGCCATTGCTTACCCGGCATATCAACGGTGGCGTATTCACCAAGTTCGATAAGCCGGAGGTGCTAAAAGAAATCGCGCATGGGTGGATCAGTGGAAAGCCCTTCAGCGATCTCCTGAAAATCATCCTTAAGCGAAAAGCCAAGATGATATGGGGCACCCGCCGGAGGGAGTTCAAGATCGATCATATCGTCGACGTCTGCGAAGGGACGCTCGCTTATGACGGTGCGCTGGTTTTAGGCGCTATGACTGAATTCATCGAAACCCTCGACCAAGACGGCACCGGAGACCTGATCAATCGTCTACAGCTTTTTCAGAAGCGCCTGAAATATGGTTTGCCCACCGAAACCACCATTGCCCTTTACGAGCTTGGCTTTTCGGACCGCGTCATCGCTCAGGACCTCGCCGCATCCTTGAACCTGGCTGCGACCCAGAAGAAGGATCTCGTGAAGGCGCTGAAAAAAGACCGGGACGGAGCCAATGCGGTGATGGAAAAATACCCAAGCTATTTCCAGGAGCGAATGAATGAACTCCTGCAGTAGAACTCCAGATCATCGATCCAAACTATCTCGCGCCCTGCTGTTGGTCCGGTTGCTGGCGGAGTGCGGAGTCTACGATATTTCTCGGGGAAAGCTCGCATTTCCCCAGGAGGGGGCATGAACCAGCAGGCGCAGCCATCACCAAGAGAGCATCATTTCTACGTTGCGATAGCCAAGTTCCTTTTCCACCATCCGGAGCATGGCATCGTATCAGTGCGGGACCCGATCAAGATCAAGGACGCAGAGCGATACGGGCTCAGCCCGCTCATACTTTATGGATTGACCGTTGCCGGGTTACCCATTCGGTGGATGACCTTCACCCCAGTCGATCAACCCAGGCCCTTCCGGGATGTTCTTTTGGATGCGTGGCGTAACGCCGAGGGTTTGCGTGGCCGACCGGACATCCTGCGGATCAACCGCCACATCGCGACGGCCAGCCCTGAACTGGTAGGGGAAATGGCAGAAATCAGAGTCCAGATCGAGGTCGCCGATGCCAGGGAGAAATCCCTTCCAGCTTCCCGTGGCGGCGGGAACCATCATGGCGGGCATCAATCAAACCTTGATGCTCGCGCTTTCCATGGTGGTCATCGCCTCCATGATATCGGTGGGCGGACTGGGCCAGATGGTCCTGCGGGGCATCGGACGTTTGGACATGGGCCTTGCGGCCGTAGGCGGCATCGGCATCGTCGTTCTCGCGATCATAATAGACCGGCTCACCCAGGCCATAAGGGGGCCGTCTGCCAGGCGCGAACTTGGCAAGTGGTACACCAGGGGACCGGCGGGCGTAGTCAGGAAGATGTTCAGCGCGAAACCTGTCGCAGCCCGACAGGCAGGATAAACGGATAACGCCCCTTTGGGGGGCGACATGAAAAGAACGTGGATAACGAGTGACACAAAGAGGAGATAAAATCATGAGAGAAGTGAGAAATATTGGGCAAATCATGACCTGTGCCTGATGGTAGTGGCGTTCCTCGGCATCAGCATGCCTGCCTTTGCCAAGCCCACAGTTCAGCCGGTTTGGGGCAACATCGCCGAGGAATGGTTCCAGAACGAGATCATTTTCCGGGGTCTGGAGAAGATGGGCTACGAAGTAAAGACTCCACTCGAGGTGGAGATCACCGTGGCCCATGTTGCGGTGGGTAACGGCGATGCCGACTTTTACGCAGTCCACTGGGATCCCCTCCAGACCGCCTTCTACGAGAAAGGCGGCGGGGACAAGACCATGACCAAGGTCGGCACCATCGCCAGCGGAGCCCTGCAGGGGTACCTTATCGACAAGGCAACCGCCGACAAGTACAAGATAACCTCTGTGGACCAGCTCAAGGACCCCAAGATCGCCAAACTTTTCGACACCAACGATGATGGAAAAGCCGACCTTACAGGATGCAACCCCGGGTGGGGATGTGAGAGAGTCATCGAACATCATCTCAAAGCCTATGATCTGGCCGGCACCGTGAAACACAACCAGGGTTCCTATTTCGCCCTTATGGCCAACACCATAACCAAGCACAAGAACGGCGAACCGATCCTCTACTACACATGGACGCCCCTTTGGGTTTCAGGCATCCTGGTCCCGGGAGAGAACGTCCAGTGGCTGACCGTTCCACGTACCGATCTTCCGGGAGGCGAGGAGGGCGCGAACACCCTTCTGCCCGATGGCCGTAACGTGGGTTTCTCGGTCAACAACATCAGGATCCTTGCCAACAACAAGTTCCTGGCGAAGAATCCTGCGGCCAAAAAGTTCTTCGAAATGGTCCAGATCCCCATCAACGACATCAGCGCCGAGAACCTGATGATGAACAAGGGCGAGGACTCCATGAAGGACATTCGCCGGCACGCCAACGACTGGATCAAGGCCAACCAAAGCACTTTCGACAAGTGGGTGGCCGAAGCCAAAAAACTCATGTAGGAAAACCTTTCATCAGCAGTAGAAAAGGCCCGCCTTTGAAAGGCGGGCCTTTTTCGCGGAACCCAGGTTCCGATCTAAAGAGATATCTGGAGACCTAATTCTTCCTTAACCGCTTGGTTTGCAGATCGCCGGTGCTGAAATCCTCAGCCAGATGCCTGATGATCTCCCCCTCCACAAGGTAGACGACATCCTCGGCGATGTTGGTGGCGTGGTCGCCGATGCGCTCGAGGTGCCGGGTGGCGGAAAGGGTGTGAATAAGGGCCTCGGCACGATCCGGGATCTTCCTGATCGTTTCATAGATGACCTTGAACGCTTCCCGGTTCATCTCGTCCACTTCGTCGTCCATCTTGATGACCTTCACGGCCAGGGGTACGTCCATGTTGACGAAGGCGTCCAGGCTCATGCGGAGCATCTCCTGGGCCTTGTCGGCCATGGTCGGCAGGTCCACGGGAAGGTTGAGGGGCGGTTCGCCGCACAGGAAGGTTGCCCTCTCGGCAAGGTTTACGGCAGTATCGCCGATACGCTCAAGCTCGTTGTTGGTTCGAAGTGCCGATATGATAAAGCGCAGGTCGATGGCTACCGGCTGGTGGAGAGCCAGTATCTTCAGACCTTCCTCCTCCAGGTCCACTTCCATCTGGTCGATACGCTGATCTGAGTCAATAACCTCCTGAGCCAGAACACAGTCACGGTTCTCAAGGGAAAGGACTGCCTTGGTTAGGTTTTCCTCCACCACAGCCATTAGCTCTAGAAGCATTTTCTTGAGTTTTTCGATCTCCTTGTGCAGAAGAAGGGTCATTGTCTTTCTCCTTTAACCGAAACGCCCGGTCACATAGTCCATGGTATCACGAAGGTGAGGCCGGACGAAGATCCTGTCCGTGGGGCCGTACTCGATGAGGTGCCCCAGGTACATGAAAGCCGTGTAATCGCTGGTGCGGGCTGCCTGCTGCATGTTGTGGGTCACGATGAGGATGGAGTAGTCACCTTTAAGCTGTTCGATAAGGTCTTCGATCTTGTTGGTAGCGATAGGGTCGAGGGCTGAGCACGGTTCGTCCATGAGAAGGACCTCCGGTTCGGCTGCGATGGCCCGGGCGATGCACAGCCGCTGCTGCTGGCCGCCTGACAGGCCAAGAGCGCTCTCGTGGAGCCGGTCTTTTGTCTCTTCCCAGATGGCCGCCCCTTTCAGGCTCGTTTCGCACACCTCATCGAGAATGTCCTTGTTGCGCTCACCATCGATGCGCAAAGGATACACGACGTTTTCGTAAATACTCATGGGGAAAGGGTTGGGCTTTTGAAACACCATGCCCATGCGCTTTCGCAGTTCGATGACGTCCACTCCCGGATCGTACATCGGTTCTCCGTTAAGCAGGATATCACCACTGATCCGGACCGTGGGAAGCAGGTCGTTTATGCGGTTGACCGATCTCAGCAGAGTCGACTTGCCGCATCCTGACGGACCAATGAGGGCAGTGACAAGTCCTTTGGATATCTTCATGTCCACATCAAAGAGAGCCTGTTTTTCCCCGTAGTGCAGGTTGAAATCTTTTATCTCGAGGATCGGTTCTTCCGTGTCCAGTTCGTCGTGAACGTCGGTGGGAAAGGATTGCCCTTCAGCTATGAGAGCAAGTCGGCTTGCCTTCTCACCGCCGCTGCTCAGGTTAACTTCTGTGTTTTGCTGTTGTTCCAACATCTGTAAATTCCTTTTCTTTAAAACGTTGCGGACTCGAACTTTTTTCGCAACCTGGTCCTGAGTCGTACCGCCACCACGTTGAGGAGAAACACGATCCCGATGAGCAGGAGGGTCGTGGTGAAGACCATCGGTTTGGCCGCTTCGCTGTTCTGGCTCTGGAAACCCAGGTCGTAAATGTGAAAACCCAGGTGCATGAAGCTTCGCTCGGCGTGAATATAGGGGAAGATCCCGTCTATGGGCAGTTCCGGCGCCAGTTTGACGGCACCCACCAGCATTAGCGGTGCCACCTCCCCGGCACCCCTTGCCATGGCAAGGATCATTCCCGTCATGATGCCGGGCATGGCCCGGGGAAGGATGATGCGCTTTATGGTCTGCCATTTACTCGCCCCGCAGGCGTAGGACCCTTCCCGCATGGAGTTGGGGACCGCCGCGAGGGCCTCCTCCGTGGCTACAATAACCACCGGCAGGGTCAGCAGGGCCAGGGTCAGGGCCGCCCACAGGACCCCGCCCTTACCAAAGGTCGGGTCGGGCAGATGCTCTGCGAAAAGCAGCTGGTCCAGGGAGGCGCCGATGATGTAGCAGAAAAACCCGAGACCGAAGACGCCGAAAACGATGCTTGGCACACCAGCAAGGTTATTGATGGAGATGCGGACGATACTGATCATGGTCCCTGCCCTGGCGTACTCCCTCAAGTACAGGGCTGCCATAACCCCGAAGGGCATCACCGCCAGGGACATGATGAGGGTCATGACCACGGTCCCGAAGATGGCCGGAAAGACTCCTCCCTCACTGTTGGCTTCCCGGGGTTCGTCTGTCAGGAACTCGGTCCAGCGGGACAGGTAGATCCCCACCCGGTCGGCAAAATTCAGGCTGTTGGCCGGATAGGCCCGGACGATATCGGCAAGGGGAACCTGTTTCTCCTGTCCCTGGGCGGTTTCCATCACCACGATGTAGCGGCTGTTGGACCGGTTCAAGGCATCGATCTGCTGGCGGATCGATTTAAACTCCTCGGAGGCCCTGCTCTCAGCGGCTTCATACTCCTTCGTTGCCATTTCCCAGGAGGGAGACCCCTGACCGCTTTTGAGTTCGGCGCTCCTGATGGCCAGCCTGGCCTTTTCCAGCGTGTGATTGATCTTTCCGACATTCACAGTTTCGAGCCTGCGCCTGCGGTCCCTTCGATCGCTGACCTCGCCATGGAACTCTTTGTATTTCCGGTAGATCCCGGCCGGTTCATCGGCTACAGTCTGGCCGTCAAAAATGAACGCCTTGGGGAACCCGTAGAAGATCCCCCACTCTGTCCGCTCAACCACCAGAGCCCACGGGGGAAGGGTCCGGCCTGAGATGGAGCTGTCCTCGATCCACCGGAAATGCTCACCGGTCAGGTCGAAGTTGCCGGTCCTCACAAGCTTTCGCCCGCCCATTTCACCATCGCCGTAAATTTCGGCACGAGCGACCTCTCCCATGACAACCTGACCATCTCCGGTTTCAAAACGCGGCAGCTCGGAGGGCCAGAAAGTACCCATGCCCTGGTAAAACACAAGGATCAAAAGGCCGACGATCATGAGCAGGGAGATGATGAGCCCGCCGCCGGTGAGCCACACCATGGGCTCGCCCTGGCTGAAAAGGGAGGTGCTGGAACGTTTCCACCGCCGGCCCTGGGTCGTTGGGGTCTTTTTAGGATCATCACTTTTAGCTGTCATAGTTCACTGGCCCGTTTCCTGAATCTCAGCCGCACGATCTCGGCGAAAGTGTTTAATACAAAGGTCATGAGGAAAAGAACAAGGGCCGCCAGGAACAGGGTCCGATAATGGGTGCTGTTTACCACAGCTTCGGGCAGCTCCACGGCGATATTGGCAGACAGGGTCCTGAAACCGTTGAAAATATTCATATCCATGATGGGAGTGTTGCCGGCAGCCATGAGGACGATCATGGTCTCGCCCACAGCACGGCCCAGGCCGATCATGATGGCCGAAAAGAGTCCGCTCATGGCGGTGGGGATGATGATCCTTGTGGCCGTCTGCCAGGGAGTCGCGCCTGCTCCGAGAGACGCGGACCGGAGGTGATCCGGTACGGCGGAAAGGGCATCCTCGCTGATGGTGTAGATGATGGGGATAATGGCAAACCCCATGACAAATCCGACGATGAGGGAGTTTCGCTGGACGTACGTCCCGAAAACACCACCCCTCGGATCGAGGCCAAGGAGGCTGAGGATCCCGCCGAGGATCCCTGACCCGGCCAGGATGGCAAGGGCCGTTAACCCGAAACGCGACAGGTCAAACCAGGCGCAGCGGGTCCTGGACCAGTCAGCAGTCAGGCGCCGGACCCAGAGGCTGACCTTGACACCGCTGAGCCATGCGGCGGCCAAGGCCGTGACCGGCAGCATGAGAAAAGTCCAGGCTCCCCAGGTCCCAGGCAGCTGCCCGTCCAGCCAAGAAATGACATCCCCGCCGAAGCAGATCGTTTCGAGGCCCGGTGCCAGAACCATGGCCAATCCCATACCCAGGGGCACGGGCAGGAAGATGAACCAGAAACGAAAGCTCTGCATCCTGATGGACCACCCGTGAGGCAGGAGCTGCCACAGGTAGGCACCCAGAAGGAACGACAGGGGCATGGTCACGAAAACAGCCATAAAAACGGTGAGCAGGTCAGCCACCACCGGGGCGAAGACGAGAGCCGCCAGGAAGCCCAGGACAACACTTGGGAGGCTGGCCATGAGCTCGACCACAGGTTTGACCCGGCTCCGGATCCGCGGAGTGAGGAACTCACTGGTGAACACCGCCGCCATAAGGGCAATGGGCACTCCGAAAAGCAGGGAGTAAAGGGTTGCCTTGAGGGTGCCGAAGATAAGGGGGATAAGACCGAACTTGGGTTCAAAGTCATCCGTGGCGGCTGAAGACTGCCAGACGTGTTCCGGGACGGAGGCCCCCTCGTACCATACAGGCAGCAGGAGGGAGCCGAAGGTCGTCTCAGGGTGCCTGGGATCAAGGTCCCAGCGTGCCATGGTGTCCCGGTAACCTGCCAGCACAGCGTCGTCCCTGGGAGCAAACATCATGGAGAGAACGGGGCCGCGTGCTGTTGATGGCTTGAGAGCACCCAATCTTTTATGACTGGTGACGTGAAAGATGTCCGCCGAACCGTCTTCGCGTCCCACACCGATCATCCTCATCCTCGAAGATGACGCGATGGCTGTTACAGGCGAGTCCCCTTTAAACTCGTGGGCCGTGACCAGCCTGAGGTGATCTTCGTCGGACCCCGGAACCGTGCTTGATGTCCTGGCCGGGAACCATGCCCGGACGGTCCCAGCTGAATCCCCGGTCAGAAGGGTGGTCCGGCCGAGAAGAAAACGCAGGACAGTGAGGGTCTCATCGGGGTCTTCCACCAGATCCACGACTTCCTGGACGTAAGGCCGGTCAAAATCCCGCGTGTTGTAACGGACCAGGGTCCCGTCCGGCCAGGCGACGCTGGCCGAGTCCCCGAGGCCGGCCAGGGTAAGAAACGCCGGTAGATCCTTCCGGTCTGCGGCGATAAAGGGAAGAGAGGCTGACTCGGTGGAAAAGGTCAGCTCCCCCGTGAGCATGTTCTCCCGTTCCTCTGCCCTCACCAGGCTGAAGGTGCGGTCCTCGTGGAAGACCACGTATACACGGTCAGCGCCGTCAGTGATCTGGTCCACAAGCATGACGGGAGTGTCAGAGTCTCCGGGAACAGGTTCGGAGAAGGAAACCGTGAGCCGCTGGGTGCGGAACTGGTCCCGTGAGATCCTCTGGACCATGGCGTTCCCGATCCTGCCGATCTCTTCCGTGGAAAAAGACCTTACCGTATCATCCACCTCATCGAGGTCCAGAAAACCTGTTTCGAAAGTTACCTTGCCGAAAACAACTTCCCCGTTCTCAAAACCCAGGATGGTGTCGGAAGATGTGAGGGAAAAGGATGCCGCGGTGATCTTCCTATCCGGAAAGATTTGACGTTCCTCGAGGATCGCCCCGTTGTCGAGACCCAAAGCAATGATCCGGCCGTCGGGAAGGAGACTGAATAACATTGTCCGGTATTCATCCGCCTGGGTATGAAGGGGTCTGATCTGCTCGTAAGGCGGCCTGAAGTTCTGCTCAGATCCCACGCTGGCAGGCCTGAGGAGGGGAAGGACAACCCATAATAAAAGGAAGAACACAGTTGATATCGCGACAACGGTCCCGATGCCGCCGACGGTGATGATCCACTTTGAAAGGACGTCACCAGCCTTGACGGTCCAGGGTGTTTCTTTTTTACGTTTCCTGCCTGAAAACTTGACCCGATCGCTCATGCATGGATTCCCGGTGTAAGGATAAAAAGCGGGCGGCGGCCTGACTCGCCGCCGCCCATTTTAACAACAAGCTCGTGGATTGATAACTAAATTATCAGGTGTTGTTCTATTTTATACCCACGGACTCGAGAGCCTGATCAGCGATCCTGGCAGATACGGGAAGGTACCCGTCTTTTACGACCACTTCCTGTCCCTGCTTGCTGAAAATATATTTCACGAACTCCTTGCGAAGAGGATCCAGGTCGCTTCCGGGCTTGAAGTTCACGTATACATACAGGAACCTGGCCAGGGGATACTCACCGCTGTAGGCGTACTGAGACTCAGCCGGGATGAACTTTCCGCCCTCTTTCCTGGCCAGGGGAACGACACGCACGTCGGCGGTCCTGTAACCGATGCCGGAGTACCCGATGCCGCCCAGATCCGTAGCCACGCCCTGAACCACGGCGGAGGAACCAGGCTGCTCCTTGACGGAGTCCTTGTAATCTCCCTTGCCCAGGACGTTATCTTTGAAATAACCGTAGGTGCCGGAAGCGGAGTTTCGGCCATAGATGGATACCGGCAGGCTTGCGAACCTGCCCGTAAGCCCAAACTGACCCCAGTTGTTAAGGTCTTTGGAAAAACCCATCTTTCTGGTCTTGGAGAAGACCGCGTCCACCTGGGGGAACGACATGCCCTTGATGGGGTTGTCTTTGTTCACGTACACAGCAAGCATGTCGATGGAAGTAGGCAGCGCGACCGGCTTGTAGCCGAACTTGCCCACGAACTCGTCGATCTCTTTGTCCTTCATCTTCCGGCTCATGGGCCCGAAGTTGGAGGTGCCGGCGATAAGGGCCGGAGGAGCGGTGGAAGAGCCCTTGCCCTCGATCTCCACCGAAACGTTGGGGTAGACTTTTTTGAAGCCCTCGGCCCACAGGGTCATGAGGTTGTTCAGGGTGTCGGAGCCCACGCTCTTGATGGAACCGGAGACACCTTTGACCGGCATGTAGGTGGGGAGGTTCTTGTCCACCATTGCGTCTGCGGCCGCAATGCCCGCAAAAGCCAGGCAGACGATGACAGTCAGCGTTGTGATAAGTGCTCTTTTTTTCATTTTTTTCCCTTTCTTCTCATTTTAATTTTAACCTGTTTTTCTTTCTTTGGGTCCGGCATGAACCGGACCGCCGATTGAATTTTTATCTTACAAATCCAATAATGGGCCTTAAATGTTAGGAAATTGTTAAGGAGAGGTTAAAAGGAGGTAAGGGGAAACAGTGCACAAATGCAGAAGTGCACACGCACACCGAGCGGAATCCCGGCGCAGAAGGTTTTAGTCAGTGCAGAAGTGCAGAAGTGCACCCGATGCATGTGCACACTCTCTGTTTGAATTTTGATTTTGAAATTGATTTTGGATCTTGGATCTTGGATTTTTGATCAGGGTAAGTCACGATGGCAGAGTGATCGTAAACGTACTCCCCTTTCCAGGGCGGCTGGTGACGCTCACCTCGCCGTTGTGGACCTGGGCGATGTGCTTGACGATGGCGAGGCCCAGGCCGGTGCCTCCGAGGGTGCGGCTCCTTGCCTTGTCAACCCTGTAGAAGCGCTCGAAGAGCCTTGGGATGTGAACGGCCTCGATGCCGGCTCCCTCATCCTTGACACTTACCATGACACCGCCATCCGCGGCCCGGCATTGTACGGTAACCGTTCCACCTGTCCCGCTGAACTTGACCGCATTGTCCAGAAGGTTGATGAGGGCCTGGACCAGCAGGGACGGGTTGATAGGGCACATCAGTTCGCCGGGACAGTTGATCTCCACATTTATTTCCTTCTCCTCGATTCCCGTGTGGCACGCTTCCACCGCCTCTTCAATGACCTCCCGGATACGGCCCTCCTCGAGGTAGACCTGCCCAGTCTCGGCCTCCATCTCGATCTTGGAGAGGCTGAGGAGATCCTCCACAATGGCGTTGAGGCGATCGGAGTGTTTCCCGATGATCCCCAGGAACCGCCGGGCTGTCTCCTGGTCCTCGAGGGCGCCGTCGAGGAGGGTCTCCACGAACCCCTTGATGGAGGTGATGGGGGTGCGGATCTCATGAGAAGCGTTGGCCACAAATTCACGGCGTATATTTTCCAGACGCCTGATATTGGTGACGTCGTTTAAAACCACCAGGGTGCCGATCCGTTTTCCGCTGACATCGGTAAGGGGAGCTCCGTGGGCCTGGAGGCTCCGTTCGCCGCCGCTGTAAAGGGAGATCTCATCCTCCACAGGTTCCATGCTCCCAAGGGTTTTTGAGACGAACCTCTGCAGGGCCGAGTTCCTGATGACCTCCTGGATGGGCCTGTTAAGGGCCGTTTCATGCCTGACACCCAGAAGGTCCGAGGCGGCCTGGTTGAGGCTGATGAGGTTCTCACTCGTGTCAAAGGCCAGGACCCCTTCCACCATGCTGGATAAAACCGCCTCCAGTTCGTTTCTCTGGTTGACCACCGTACGGATGCGGTCATCGAGCTGCCGGGCCATGCTGTTCATCTCTTCGGCCAGCTCGGCGAATTCCTCCGTGGAGGAGAATCTGAGCCTGGTGCCAAAATCACCGTCCGCGTATCTTCTCACCCCGTCCCGCATCTCCCGCAGGGGCGATGTGATGCGCCTCGAAAGGAGGACGGTTGTGATCACGATGAGCAGGCCCGCCGCCATGACTCCCAGGGTCAATCGCAGCCTGACCGACCACAGGGCCTGGGTCATGGTGGAAACCGGGACGGCGACACGCATGATCACCACGATATTGGAGGGCCCCTCCATGGGAACGGCGACATACATAAGGGGTTTTTCCAGGGTGTAGCTGTAACGGATGGATGAGCCGGCCGCACCGCCTATGGCTTTTTTGATCTCGGGGCGTGTGGAGTGGTCGTCCATTTTCCCGGGATCCTCGTCGGAATCGCAAAGGACCCGGCCTGAGGAGAGGACGACAGTGACCCGGGTGGAGGTACGAACAGCAAAATCACTGCACCAGCTGCTCAGTTTCGGGTTGGTGTCCAGGAAATCCTCGGTTTCGAGAGTGGCTACCGCACTTCGCGCCGCGGCGTAAGCCATGGACTGAAGATCATTCGATTTCTGGCTGTAGAAGAACCGCGTCATCTCCCGGGC
The DNA here is from genome assembly GCA_029210965.1 of bacterium. NCBI lineage: Bacteria > bacterium. Next base: position 30,165 of record JARGFZ010000009.1, read on the forward strand.
GCCCAGCCACAAAACTCCGGCCAGGGCCAGGGCCATGACCAGCAGATATGTAGGGAGAAGTCTGTAGATAAGGCGTTTGCGGGACAAAGCAGACCCTCAAAAATAGAATGATGAATAGTGAAGGACGAAGGATGAGTAAATACGCTCGGGAAAATTGGGCCTTTCTTCCACCTTCCTCCTCCCTTATTCGTTAAGTTATTCCTTGAATCGATACCCCACTCCCCGGACCGTTTCAATAACATCCCCGAAATCGCCCAGTTTTTTGCGCAGGCCCAGGATGTGGACGTCTACGGAACGTTCCGTCACATGGTAGTCGTTACCCCTGATATTATCCACTATCTGGGACCTTGTGAACACCCATCCCGGACGACGCACCAGAAATTCCAGAATGTTGAACTCGGTAAAGGTCAGATCTACAGAATCCCCTCCTGAGGTGACCTCTCGTCTGCCCGGGTGGATGTATATCCCGTGGTGGTCGATAGCCCCGTCAGGCGATTGGCCGGGATCGCTCTCGGCACGGCGAAGAACATTCCTGATCCTTGCCACGAGCACCTTCGGGCTGAACGGTTTGAGGATGTAATCGTCGGCACCAAGTTCCAGACCCGAGACGATGTCGGCCTCCTCTCCTTTGGCTGTCACCATGATCACCGGTATCGAGGAGGTCGCTTCAGTGCTCTTTAACTTCCTGCATGCGTCGAGGCCGTTCATTCCGGGAAGCATCAGATCCAGGAGAACGATATCCGGCTCCCAGGAAGAAGCCTGTATGAGACCGTCCTCAGCTGAACCCACCAGCTTAATGTCGTACCCTTCCCGGTCCAGGTTATAACGGATCAGTTCCTGGATATCTTCGTCGTCTTCGATAAGCAGTATTCTTTCCTTAGCCATATATTTCTCTCCACCCTGATCATAATACCTTTTTACCAGTGGTGGTGTTAAATTCTGGTTAAGTTCTGATCTCTGATAGAATTGGAACAGGAAAGGGAGGTTTTTCAGTGAAGAGGATCGCTGTTTTCCTATTCATTATTACCGCGATCATTGTTTCGATCCTGGCCCTCGCATATTTTAAGGCCTTCCAGATCGAAGCGTCTGCTGAAGGGGTATACCAGGGTTACATTGAGGGAGATTATCTCTATATTTCGTCCCCTGTGGGCGGTAAGGTTGTCAATCTTGCCGTTGAAAAGGGAGGCAGCTAAAAAGGACATTGAGGGAGCAAAGGCGGCCCTTGACAAGGCGCAGTGGTATTTGGCTCAAACAAAAGGTATCTCACCTGGCTCTGCCCGCGTCGTGGACGTTCTCTATGCTGAGGGAGAGTTTGTCCCGGCAGGTGCACCAGTGGTTTCGCTGCTGCCGCCGGAGAGAGTCAAGGTGAGGTTTTTCGTGCCGGAGTCCATGCTTTCCGCCATTAATACAGGCCTGAATGTTGACATTGCACGTGACGGTGCCGAGCAGGTGCTTGCTGGAAAAATCAGCTACATTGCCCCCTATGCCGAGTACACACCTCCCCTGATCTACAGCAAGGAGAACCGTGAAAAGCTGGTATTCATGGTAGAGGCTTCTTTTAATCCCCCTGCCGCTGAAGATCTGAATCCCGGCCAGCCGGTGGAGGTCAGCATATCCAAATGAGAGTTGAAGAAAAGCCTGTTATTGATGTTTACGATCTGAAAAAGAGTTTTGGCGGCAAACCGGCTGTTAAAGGGATATCCCTGAAGGTCGGGCGGGGGGAGATATTCGGTTTTCTTGGACCTAACGGGAGCGGCAAGACCACGACCATTCGGATGCTGTGCGGCCTGATGAAACCCGATGGGGGACATGGCAGCTGTCTCGGCTTTGACGTGCTGACTGAAATGTCGAAGATTAAGGAGAACGCCGGGTACATGACCCAGAACTTTTCCCTTTACGAGGATATGACGGTGGGCGAAAACCTGGATTTCATGGCCCGTCTTTACGGTATTCCCAACAGAAAGGATGTTGTCGCTGAAAACCTTTCACAGCTGGGAATGACTGGGAACAAAGATCAACTGGCGGGGACTCTCTCCGGGGGTTGGAAGCAGCGCCTGGCTCTTGGAGCATGCATGATCCATAACCCGCAGCTGCTGCTCCTCGATGAGCCGACAGCCGGCGTCGACCCGAAGGCACGGTTCGATTTCTGGAACAAGATACATAAACTGTCAGCGGAAGGTGTGACAATACTCGTCTCTACTCATTACATGGACGAGGCAGAGCAGTGTCACAAACTGGGTTATATCGTTGCAGGCGAACTGCTCACGGAAGGAAGTCCGGAAGAGGTGATCAAAAAATCCGGTCTTGTGACCTGGAGGGTGGCCGGCCCCGATATCTGGTTGCTCTCCGAAAAAATTTCCGGGCTGCCGGCAGTGGCACAGGTGACGGTTTGTGGAACGGAGCTGCATGTAAGCGGATATGACGAGGAGGCCTTGCATAGGGACTTGAAACCGTTCATGGACGGGAAGTGGGCTTTCGAAGTCTCCAAACCTGGCGTGGATGATGTCTTTGTAAGCCTCATGAAACAAAGAGGTGACGAGGGGCTATGAAGGGCCGTAGTTTTTCACCGGCAAGGTTCTGGGCAATTATCGTCAAGGAGTTTATCCAGATGAGGCGGGACAGGCTCACCTTCGGTATGATGGTCGGCATCCCCCTGATGCAGATCATCATCTTCGGTTATGCCATCAACTTCGACCCAAAAAATCTTCCTGTAACGGTTGTCTCCGCTGATAACAGCGTTTTCTCCCGTGACCTTGTTTATGCCATGGAAAACAGCGGTTATTTTCGAATCACAGGGACAGCGGCAAGTAAAAAGGAAGCCGCAAAACTTCTCGACCTGGGTGATGTCCAGTTCATTTTGAATATACCGGAAAACTTCGGCCGCAAGCTGCTTAAAGGTGAACGTCCCGCAATACTGCTGGAAGCAGACGCAACCGACCCGGTTGCCACAGGCAGCGCTATGGCCGCCATGAGCGTTATCGCACAGAAGGTGTTCGACCGGGATTTAAAAGGGCCGCTAGGTTACTTACAGGCTGGGCAGCCACCTTACAGGCTGGTCATTCATAAAAAGTACAACCCCGAAGGGGTGACGCAATATAACATCATCCCGGGCCTGATGGGCATCGTGCTTACCCTGACGATGGTGCTCATCACCGGCGTGGCCATCACTCGCGAGCGTGAACGGGGAACCATGGAGAACCTCCTTTCCACACCGGTGCGCCCCATAGAGGTCATAACGGGCAAGATCATTCCCTACATCATTATCGGGTACCTCCAGGTAACGCTTATTCTCCTCGCGGCACATTACTTCTTTCACATCCCCATGGTAGGCAGCGTTCCTCTGTTGTTACTGGTTTCGCTGTTTTTTATCGTGGCCAACCTTTCCATGGGCATCACATTTTCCACCATCGCTAAAAACCAGATGCAGGCCATGCAGATAGCCTTTTTCTTCTTTCTTCCCTCGCTGATGTTGTCCGGTTTTATGTTCCCTTTTCGCGGTATGCCGGAATGGGCCCAGTGGATAGGCTCCGCATTGCCGCTTACCCACTACTTGCGGATCGTTCGCGGTATTTTCCTTAAAGGAAACGGTTTCTCGGAGGTACTCGTCCACCTTTGGCCTATTGCCCTTTTTATGTCCATCGCAATTACCGTGGCGGTCGGCAGGTACCGGGAGACCCTGGATTGAGGACTGTTCCCTTCTATTTTATCCATTGTGCGCGGGTTATTTTAATCCTCAGGACTCTCGACTGCTATTGATCCCCCATCTTTGCCTGAGATCCGGCCATGCCACCAGGTAGATAACACCGAACAGGAGGAAGATATCCCTGATGAGCGCGGATCTCAGAGAGGGCGGCGCTTCCTCAGGCTCCGAACAGGTTTCCTCAGCGCCGTTGCCCTCTTCTACCGTTTCAAGGAAAATCCCTGGTTCGTTGAAAAGGCTGCTCCCATCACCGGGGATATCGAGGATCGACGCCGTCTCAGACTTTTCAGCCAGGGATGTTTCAGCGGTAGAAAAACAACCGCAGTCGATCTCCAGCCCCACTGCCACACCGTAGCCCAGGACTCCGGTGAACATGACCATCATGGCCAGGATCCCCAGGAGGGCCCAACGCTTGTTCAGCAGGGTACCGAAACCCACCACCACCTCCAGGGCAGGCAGTCCAATGGCGGCGCAGGGAAGCAGGACAGCAGGCAGGATACCGTAGGCTGCAATGGACTGGCTAAAACCAGCTATATCGGCAAGTTTCGTGGCGCCTGTATAAAGGAAAAGACCTCCCATAAACAACCGGAAACTGTGAAAGATCCAGGGTGTCAGGAGGAAACGGGGCAAACTGTTTTTCATGGGGGATATGCTTTCCATTTCAGACGGGATCATTTTCCCATTGCCTTTCCATGTCAAGGAGGAAAACCCGGAGTGTATTTTAAGATAGCCCAAGGTCCAAAGTCCAATGTCCAACGGGGAAAATAAGACTTTGGGACTAACACTTTGGGACTAAGTACTTGTCTCAGACTCAGTCTATGTCTTAGACTACCCTCCCGACACCTGTTTGACTAATATCAACGCACTGGATCCTGAATCTGCTATTCTCTAATAGCTAATAGGACTTTTCCTCACCCCCACCTCGGTCCTCCCCTTTCAAGGGGGAGGAAGAATAAGGAATAGGGCTATAATATGAAACTGGACAAAAAAACGAAGATCCTCGACCTGTTGGAAACGAACCCCGACCTTATAGACCTCCTGGTGACGTTATCGCCGGAATTTACAAAACTCAAAAACCCCCTCCTGCGAAAGACTCTCGGCCGCTTTGCCACTTTAGAACACGCGGCCCAGACCAGCGGTGTGCCCTTCGAGGAGTTGTCCAGAAAGATCGCCGAGGCCATGATCCACAGTCCGGGGGGTGCTAAAGACCAAACCACTCCCGCTACCCGGGAGGAAAAGTCCCAACGTATGGAAGCCCTCAAGGACATCGTCAGAGGCCTCCACAAGGGGATAGCCCCCGAGACACAGAAAGCCCGCTTTGCCGAGATGCTGAAAGAGGTATCCGCATCAGAGATCGCCGAGATGGAACAATCCCTTATCTCGGAGGGGATCAGCGAGGAAGAGATCAAGAACCTGTGTGATGTCCATGTCCAGGTCTTCGCCGAGTCCTTCGAGGGGGCCGAGCCGCCACAGGTCCCCGCTGGCCACCCCGTGGACACTTTCCGGAGGGAGAACGAGGCGCTGGGTGAGGTCGCCGTGGGGATCCAAAGCATCCTCGCAGATACCGGCCCCTCACCCGGCGACAAGACCAGGGCAGAACTGACCAGCCTTTTCAGGGATCTGGCCCAGATCGAAAAACACTACCTGCGCAAGGAGAACCAGCTGTTCCCCATGCTGGAAAAGCATGGAGTCAGCGGGCCATCCAAGGTCATGTGGGCCCTGCACGACGATATACGGGCGGTACTTAAGGAAATCTTACGGGCTGTGGAGGCCGGCGACTGGACCACGGTAAGCTCGGAAGGTCCGGGGCTCATCACCGTCATCGTTGACATGATCTACAAGGAGGAGAACATCCTCTTCCCCATGGCCATGGAAACCCTCTCCCAAGCCGATTGGGGGCGAGTTTTTGAGGGGAGCGAGGAGTTGGGGTTTGCCCTCATCGAAAGTGACCCCAGCTGGCAGCCGGAATCAGGTCCAATCAGCGAGACTCCTCCGCCCCGAACCGGCCGAGGCCAGGCGCCCCTGTGGCTGTCCACCGGTGGCCTGAATCCGAAACAGCTGGACCTTATCCTCACCAGCCTTCCGGTAGACATTACCTTCGTGGACGCCCAGGACAAGGTCCAGTACTACTCGGCCCAACCGGACAGGATCTTCCCCCGCAGCCCCGGCATCATCGGCCGTGAGGTGCAGAACTGCCATCCGCCGTCCAGCGTCCACGTTGTCCAGGAGATACTGAATGACTTCCGCGAAGGGAAGAGAGACGCCGCCGACTTCTGGATCCAGATGGGCGGCAAGTTCATCCTCATACGCTACTTCGCTATCCGGGATAAGGAGGGCGAATATGAGGGGTGCCTGGAGGTCAGTCAGGATGTTACGGACATCCGGGCGCTGGAAGGGGAGAAACGATTGCTGGATGGGTGAATACCCGGAAGACCGCCCGACACGGAGATTCGGTGATACGGCGACACGGGGAGGATCCGGTTGGTCGAATGAGCGACTTGTCGAAAAAGCATAATCAAAAACTGGCTTTAACAGGGATGAAGGGGATAAAAGGGATGGGTTTAATCCTGGAATCCCCTTTTGTTTGAGGACCACCACCGCCGCTGACTCGGGTCCGGGATTTCACCTTGACACCTAGACACTTCGTTACTGCTCTCTCCCCTTTCCCCGCGTCCCCTCTTCCCCGCGTCTCCCCGTCCGCTCTCCAGCCCCTCACCTTCCCTCCACCACCTTCAGCACCACCCAGGTGGCCACCCCGTACCGGAACAGTTTTCCTCCACCAACGAGCAGGAAGAACCGCCAGAAGTTTATCCGCAGGATCCCCCCCACGAGGCACAGCGAATCCCCGATAAAGGGCACCCATGAAAGAAACAAAGTCCAGGAACCGTATCGCTTATAAAATCTTTGTGCCTTTTCCCTGGCCTCGTCGTCCACCCTGAGGATTCTTTTTATCAGAAAGGCGCCCCCGTAAATCCCGACGGCGTAGGTCGTCAGGGCCCCCAGGGTGTTGCCGGCGGTGCCCACGGCCACTGACACGACCGGATCGTATCCCTTGAGCAGAAGAGCCACCAAAAGCCACTCAGACCCAAGGGGCAAAACGGTGGAGGCCAGGAAACTCAGAGCAAAAAGGGCCACCAGCCCATGTTCGGGGGTTAAAAAGTCCACGGGGAAAGGTATACGTGAAAACCCTGTAAAACAAAAGTTTGAATCCGGAAGTCCGTAACCGGTATGGCGGTGCTGGGTGCTGTATCGACCTGTTCGCTTCCGTCTTCGCTTTCAGCTACGACGTGACAAGTCGCGAACGAAACGGAGTATCGGGGTGTCGGGGAAAGAACCACCGTCCACTCTGTCATTGCGAGGAGCGTGGGTGCGTAAAAGCATTGCAAAGCTTACTTATCACAGCGCAGCCACGTGAAGGCTACATCACAGGGTTTCACGGGGTTAGACATTTTCTCCTTCACCTGCCTTCTCCCACGGGAGCTTCGGTGAAGGGGATAGTCTCAGATTTTTTGATTCCTCAGTCTGCCCTGAATCCCGCCAATGGCGGGACCGAAGGGTGTTCTCAGTGTCCTCTAGTGAGTCACATTATTGAAGCGAGTGACAAACGGGTGGTGAAAAAAATGAGGTTTTGTTTCATTGCATGATTTAACTCTGTGAAACCCTGCCTGCCCCGAGCTTGTCGAGGAGAGCAAGCGAAGCGCGTCGATGGGTGTACCCTGTGGTTAATTAAGCTTTTAGAATTTGACCGTTACCGGAGTGGTGAAAGCAGGGCTCATTTGAAGGTACTCATTTCCCGGATGAGCCTCTTGATTTATTCTGTGTTCTACATTCCCTGCTCTGAGCCTGGTCGAAGGGTACGTTCTACATTCTGCCTTTACTTTATATCAGCATGATACGCCTGCAGCGATCTGACAACGCCCTTGCCCTGTCTTTGTTCCTCGATCCCGCGAACAGCGGCAAGCGCCGCGGTTGCCGTGGTGATAAAGGGGACCTTGTAGTTAATGGCTGCTTTTCTGATATACGAATCATCATCGGCACTCGTCTTACCGCTTGGCGTGTTGATGAGCAGCTGAATCTCCCTGTTTTTGATGGCGTCTACTATGCTCGGCCGTCCCTCATGGTACTTCTTTATGGTCCCGGACTCGATACCCTTATCCTTAAGGAACCTGGCAGTACCGCCCGTACAGAGGAGGGAGAACCCCAACTGGACGAACTTCCTCGCCACCTCAACGATAGCGTTCTTGTCCCTATCCGTTACTGTAATGAGCACCGTCCCCTCTGTGGGAAGAGGGGACAGGGCCGCCTCCTGGGCCTTGCAGTAAGCAAGTCCGAAAGACGGGTTCATACCAAGAACTTCACCGGTGGATCTCATCTCGGGTCCGAGAACAGGGTCCTCTTCGGGAAACATGTTGAAGGGAAAGACCGACTCCTTCACACCGTAATGGGGAATACGCCGATGCTCAAGTTCCATATCCTCGATCTTTGCCCCCAGCATGACCCTCGTAGCGATATTAGCCATGGAGATGTTGCACACCTTCGAAACAAGGGGAACGGTCCTTGACGCCCTTGGGTTGGCCTCCAGAACATAGACCGCGTCCTCACTGATGGCGTACTGGATGTTCATGAGTCCCACCACGTTCAGCTCTATGGCGATCTTTTTCGTGTAGTTCACGATGGTCTCAATATGTTTTTCCGGGATACTGATCGGGGGAATGACGCAAGCCGAATCCCCGGAATGGACACCCGCAAGCTCGATATGCTCCATGACAGCAGGTACAAAGGCATCCGTGCCATCCGCGATGGCGTCAGCTTCTGCCTCGATGGCATCCTCTAAAAATTTGTCGATGAGGATGGGACTGTCCGGTGTAAGATCCACCGCCTGAGAAACATATGCCAGGAGCATCGCCTCGTCTCTTACGATCTCCATGGCCCGTCCGCCCAAAACGTAGGAGGGCCGCACCATAAGAGGGTAGCCGATCCTGTCGGCAACACTGAGAGCTTCCTCCAGGTCGCCGGCCATCCCTGATTCAGGCATCGGGATCCCCAACTTTTCCATCATCTTACTGAAACGGTCTCGGTCTTCAGCAAGATCAATGGCCTCCGGGGAGGTCCCGATGATGGGAAGGCCAGCATCCAGAAGTTCCCGGGCTATATTAAGAGGTGTCTGGCCCCCGAACTGAACGATCACTCCCTCGGGCTTTTCTTTTTCATAGATGGAAAGAACATCTTCCACTGTCAGAGGTTCGAAGTACAACTTATCCGATGTATCGTAATCGGTAGAAACGGTTTCAGGGTTGCAGTTGACCATAATGGACTCCAGCCCCTCTTCGCGAATGGCCAAGGCGGCGTGGACACAGCAGTAGTCGAACTCGATCCCCTGGCCGATCCGGTTGGGGCCCCCGCCCAGGACCATGATCTTGCGCCGGTCACTTGCTCCTATAGCGTCTGGAACGTTATAGGTGGAATAGTAATACGCCGCATCCTCGACCCCGCTCACTGGTAGTGGCTGATAACCTGGGACAAGACCAATGGCTTTTCGCCGCTGCCGTACTTCCTTCTCAGAAATTTTCAGAAGCATGGCCAGGTACCGGTCGCTGAAACCATCCTTTTTGGCTTTTTCAAGGAGGTCATCCGGCAATACACCACCCTGGTATTCCAGGATCTCCTCTTCCAGAACCACCAGTTCCTTCATCTGCTCAATGAACCAGGGTTTGATGTGTGTCTTTACGCTGAGGTCGTCCACCGAGGCCCCCTTACGCAGGGCTTCGTACATGATAAACTGGCGTTCACTGGATGGCTCGGCCAGAAGCTCCATAAGCTCTTTCAGGTTGCGGTCGTTAAAATCCTTCGCAAAGCCCAGACCGTACCTTCCGATCTCCAGGGAACGGATGGCCTTAAGAAAAGCCTCTTTATAATAGCGGGCAATGCTCATGGCTTCTCCGACTGCCCTCATCTGGGTACCCAGTTTGTCAGGAACATCTGTGAACTTTTCAAAAGCCCACCTTGGGAACTTGACCACAACATATTCACCCCAGGGCGCGTAGTTTTCCAGTGTTCCGCCTTTCCAGTAGGGCATGTCGTCCAGGGAAAGCCCCCCGGCCAGTTTGGATGAGATGAGGGCAATGGGAAATCCTGTGGCCTTGGAAGCAAGAGCGGAGGATCTGGAAGTCCGTGGGTTGATCTCAATGACTACAACCCGGCCGGTTTTCGGATCGTGGGCGAACTGGACGTTGGTACCGCCTATGACCTCTATGGCTTTCACGATGCGATAGGAGAAATCCTGGAGCTTTTCCTGCAGGTCAGGATCGATGGTGAGCATGGGGGCCGTACAGAAGGAATCCCCGGTGTGCACACCCATGGCGTCAACGTTTTCGATAAAGCAGACGGTGATGATCTGGTTCTTCCCGTCACGGACCACTTCGAGTTCCAACTCCTCCCAACCGAGAACCGATTCTTCCACCAGGACCTGGTTGACCAGGCTGGCCGCCAATCCCCTGCCTGCGATAACCTCAAGCTCCTCCCGGTTGTAAACCAGTCCACCGCCAGTCCCCCCCATGGTATAGGCGGGGCGAAGGACCACAGGATATCCAAGCTCCAAAGCAAACTGTGCCGCCTCCTCGACGGTGGTCGCGATCTCGCTTTTGGGCAGTTCAAGACCCAGGCGTTCCATTGTTTCCTTGAAAGCGAGGCGGTCCTCTCCCCTTTCAATGGCATCTACACCGACTCCAATGATCCTGACTCCGTTTTCCTTGAGCACTCCCTGGCGTGAGAGTTCAGAGGAGAGGTTCAAACCCGATTGCCCTCCAAGGTTGGGAAGGAGAGCATCGGGCTTTTCGATCTCGATTATTTCTTTCATCCGCTCCACAGTGAGAGGTTCTATATAGGTAGCGTCCGCCATACCGGGGTCGGTCATAATAGTTGCGGGATTGGAATTTGCCAGGACGATCTCGTATCCGAGGGAACGGAGGGCTTTACAGGCCTGGGTCCCCGAATAGTCGAACTCACAGGCCTGACCGATGACAATGGGACCTGATCCAATGATCATAATTTTACGGATGTCGTCATAAGTGGGCATATACCCCTCCAGTACAGGAATTTGGTGTTATGTTTGGGGTTTGAAGTTTGATGTTGCGATCAGGCCTTAACGGTACGGTGCATCTGTGCCTGTGGTTTCAGGTTCCAGGTTTTGGATTCAACCTCAAGCCTCAAACGTCAAACTACAAACCAGGTTTTTGAGCTTTGGACTTATTTCCCTCAGGCCGTCTCGGAGAATCATTTCCAGGAGGGGACATAGTAGACTATATTGGAGGAGGAGCGGTGTTGTCAAACAAGCTCGTAATAGCAGTGGTAAGAGAGGGTACTGCGCCCTGCCTATTACTATTACTATTGCTATTTGTTGTACTTAACTTCCTGTTTTACACTCATCCGAACATCCGCAGCCCGAGACGGCTGTCTCATTCATGGCAGGCCGCACCTTCTCCATCAAACCCTTGAGGGACCGAGCCAGGGGCTTCACCGAGACAACTATCAGGATCAGAGCCGCTGCGTACTGAACCGGGGCAGGAATGAGTTCGGCTGCCTGACCCACCGCAGCCTTGGCGGTGATCCCGGACAAGTCGTAGATCCAATCAAGAGCAAGGCCTGCCAGGACGCTCACTACAGCGATGGCCCCAAGATATATACCGACCGCCCTTTTGCCCAGCAGGCCTACAAGGACCGAAAGAGAGGCGATGTTGGTAGCAGGGCCCACCAGCAGAAATACCAGCGCCGCCCCGGGGCTCACTCCCTTCAGGATGAGTGCTGCTGCGATAGGGGTGGAGGCGGTTGCGCATATGTAAAGAGGTATCCCCACCAGGAGCATGAGCAGCATAGCCGAAAGGCCTTCACCCAGGTAGGAGGTAATAAACTCATCAGGTACCAGAGCCGTAATAACACCGGCCAGGAGAAGACCCACCGCGAACCATCCCGCAAGGTCTCCCCAGAGTTCCCCGAAAGCGTACTTCAATCCGCCTGACAGTTTTTCCGAAAATGAATGATGGTTGTTGTGCTCAATCGAATCGCAGGTTTCTCCATCGCAGCAGCCATCTACCGGGCAGCTGTTGTCGATATCCCCTTCCTTCAGAACCTCGACACCGCCAAACACAGCCTGGGCTATACCGGCAACAAAAGCAGTCACGAAAGCAACAAGTGGTCTGGCTATCGTCATAAGAGGATCGAGGAGCGCCCAGGAAACAGCGATGGAATCGATTCCGGATTCCGGGGTGGATATGAGGAAAGCCGTAGTAGCTCCCCTGCTCGCCCCCTGTTTGCGCAGTGACGCTGCAGCCGGAAGAACACCGCAAGAACACAGGGGGATGGGAATCCCCAAAAGCGCGGCTTTAAATACAGGAAGGAAACGTCCCTGCCCAAGGTTCCGCCCTATGTAATCGGTGGAAAGGAACATTTTGAGCAGCCCCGCCACCAGGATCCCGAAAAGGATGTAGGGGGAGGCATCCAGAAGAAGGGAAAACGTCTCGTTAAGGACGCTGATGGTGAAACCGAGGATGGTTGACATTTAACTATACCTCCATGTGAACGGTGAACTGTGAACTAGAAACCAGAGATCAGTTCCTCGGTATTTTCTATTCACTTTTCACGATTCACTTTTCACGGATTTTATTCCCTCACATGCTCTAACGCCATGTTGATGAGTTGGCTGACATGTTGGTCGTTAAGACGATAATAAAGGATCGTTCCCTCTCTTCGATTGATCACAAGGTCCAGGTGCCGGAGTATCCTCAACTGATGACTGACAGCCGATTCCGTGATCTCAAGAAGTGCGGCCAGGTCGCATACGCACAACTCGCCAGGCTGTAGAGCCCACAGAATGCGCAGGCGTGTAGGATCCCCCATGGCCTTGAAGGTACGCGTCACAAGATCAACATCTTCCACTCCGAGGGAATTTTCCCTTGCCTTATCGATCTTTTCCTTGTGAATAACCCTGGTTTCACACAGGTCAGACGGTTTTGACATAACGTCCCCTTATTGTTTATCTGAGTATATGCTCATATATACGCTTATAGAATATATGTCAAGGGAGGAAAGGTTCGGTACCGGGTACCGGGTACTGCCTTTTAAACCATTTTCCCCCTCATATGTCTGAAAACTGAGTGCAGCCCATGGATTTTCGGGGCATCGTCCCTGTAAAAATCTTTGCGCCAAACACGTAATTATAATTACAGCAATCAAGACCCGTTTTAAAATGGTACAATTGACTGTAGCAGCAGGCTTTGGAAGGTACTTCCATGAATGGAACTTTCAAACATATCTCGATGATTTTTCTGTCAGCTATGTTATTTTTAGCCGGTTTCTCTCCCTTTTTAGCTAAAGCTGACGACTCCTTCGCCTTCCTGTACATACCTGGGGTACAGGGGGATGCTGAGGATCCTGCCCATCGCAACTGGATCGAGGTCCTCTCGTGCGACTGGGGTTCGGTACCCACACCCAGAGGCTCTATGGTATCTGACAGCGACAAGGGGCCGGCCGGAAAGTTGTGTTTTGGAGATTTTTCCTTCCTGAAACATGTGGACGGAACTTCCGAGACCCTTGCGAGATACTGCTCGCTCGGCCTGCAGTTCTCCCATATCCGCGTGGAGCTTTCTGGCTCATATATGGGAAAATTCAAGTATCTGATCCTGCGGAAGGTAAAGGTTCTGTCCGTACGGCCGGGAAAGACGGAAAGTGACGGGAGTAAGACAGAGATTGTGACGGTGGGTTTCAAGCAGGTAGAGTATCAATAAATAAACTGCGGGACGAAACTTCAGCACGCAGTTTATTTATCTGGCAAGCTGCGCTTGCTTCCTTAAGGAAGGGGTAAACCCTTTTGCTGACCAAAGGTTTTCCCAGACGGGAAATTCAGTCTTGGCCTTTAATCGCACGGTGAATTTCCCGTTCCTGGTCTCTCTTCTTTATATCCTCTCTCTTGTCCCCCAGTTTCTTGCCTCGGCCAACACCCAACTCCAGTTTGACAATTCGGCCCTTCAGGTACAGGCTCAACGGTACAAGAGTCAGCCCTTTTTCCATGACCTTGCTCTGGAGCCTGTGGATCTCCACGGCGTTTAACAACAGCTTACGTTCACGTAAAGGGTCGTGATTGGTGATGTTACCGTGGGAATAGGGGCTTATGTGAGCGCCTATAAGCCACGCTTCGCCGTTACGGATATCGGCATAGGCTTCCTTAATATTCGCCTTCCCCTCCCGGATGGATTTGACTTCGGTCCCCGCCAGAACTATCCCGGCCTCGACCTTTTCCAATATCTCGTAGTTAAACCGCGCCTGGCGGTTCTGAACTAGGGTGCGACCCGTTCCCATGGACCTCCTCCTCCACCAGCCCCACCCATTTCATTCTTCAGACGCGCCAGCACCGGCTCCAGGCTGCCCTTCCTTGAATAAGCCTGCCTGAGACTGTAAAGCTGGGCGGCCTCCAAAAGGGCCGGTTCCCAGGGCTCTGGAAAAAGGACCTTGTTGAGAGGATGGATGGCCTTTTGATCCTTTATCCTGCAAATGATCTCGGCCGAATCAAGGAATTTGGGCCCTTCCAGTTGGGCCATCTTTTCGGTGACGAGCCTCACGACATCAACTCCCCCGGCGACAAGGGGTTCTGAAACAGCCCTGCGCAGCGCTGCGTTGTCGTCGTCCAGGGTTTCAACAAGCTCCAGGTAAAGCCCCGGGTCGTTTAACTGGCTGATGGCATGGCGGGCATTGTCGCCCACTATCCCCTCCCGGCCCGCTGCCTGACGCAGGGCGCTCCAGGAAGGCTTTCCCATGTTGGCCAGGGCGTTGGCTGCCACCCAGCCCACATCACCGTACTGGAGCAGGTCTGCAAGGAGAGGCACACTCTCAGGCCTTCCCAGCTCCCCAAGCAGGGCAATAGCGTTGTAACGCAGGGTCGTGTTCCTCTTGCTCCTGGCTCTCTCGTGGAGAGTACCCAACGCACCATCCCCCATCTGGAGGATTACAAGGTTCCTGGTGAGACAGAACCTGTCATCCCCGGTCGCCTTCAGGAGCTCATCCACAGCAGACTCTCCTATCTCCATGAAGGCGTAGGAGATCAGCCCTCCCATCTGATCTTCGCTCTGCATCCTGTTGATAAGTCCATGGATGGCTCTGGGGTCCTTGAACTCGATGAGGGCTGTGACCGCGAACATCCTCACATTGACATCCGTGTCATCAAGGGCGCTTATTATGAGAGGAACCGCCTCCCTGTCTCCGATCTTGCGCAGGGTCGTGATTATGTTTTTCCTGATTACCGGGTCCTTGTCCCTGATCCTGCTCGCAAGGGTCGGATAAATGTCCGGATTCAGCCGGGCAAGGGCAGTGGTTGCATAATCCTGAACCTCTAGATTTGGATCTCTTAAAGCCATGAACAGACCCTCGGAAGCAGATATGTGGTGAAAACCGTCAAGCGCCTTTACTACGCTCCTGCGGACCGCCACCTCCCTGTCCTTGAGAGCATTGATCAGATAGGGCAGGGTGTCCGGCAACCGGAGCCGTCCCAAAGCCAGTGCCGCACCGCTTCTTATCCTGACACTCCCGGTCTTCAGTGCAGCCTGCAGGGCCGGGACCGACCTGGGCCCGAACTTTTCAGCTGCCTGGAGGACAAAATCGGCCAGCCCCACGTCTTCCATCTCAAACAGCTTGAGGATGCCGTCTAAGGACCTTTCGTCCCCGAGGTCGCAAAGTGCCTGGATAACCTGGATCCGCACGTCCCTGTCCGGGTCCTTCAGGAGTTTGTAAAGGGGGCCCACAGCCAGGGGGTCGTTTATTCGTCCCAGCAGGTAGGCTGCCCGGCTGCGAAAAGTGGGATCTCTATGTCCCAGCTGGTCAACGAGGAAGGAGGAGGCCCTCGGGCCCAGTTCCACGAAAATGGACTCGCACAGCCAGTTTATCTCCGTGTCGTCCATCCCTGTGAACACGGCCATGTACCCCACTGCACCCCATCTTTTAAGAGAGTCTACAGCCTCCCGCCGGACCTTGATATCAGGGTACCTGAGCAGGTCAAGGTTAAAGTCCAGCGCCTCATCCGTCCCGAGTTCGCGGATCTCATCGAGGACCGGGAACCGTTCCTCCTCGGATGCGAGGTAATATCGTCTTTTCAGGATCTCCAGCTGGGATTGCTGCCCGATGGCGGGGTGGCCGGCACGTCCCGTTCCCCCCGTGGTGACCCCGACAGTAGCCTTGGCCGCCCACCCATCTCCGGGGGCAAAGCAAAGCAAACCCGCCAGCATTGCAGTACATATCCCTACAGGGAAGGCTTTACGCATTATTAACAGAGAGGTATTATTGATATGTCGTTTCATCCTGGTTATCATCCTGCCTTGGAGCCTGTCGGAGTATCTCATCCGGCTTTCAGATATAGTCTGGTAGAAGATATAATACTATTGTCTTGAAAAATCGAGGCAACTTCAAGGATTATACATGAAATCCGTTTTTGGACGAAGTTCTCAGCGGATCTCGGGTAAGGGAGACTTTCCATGAAGGATTACAAATGCCCAGTCTGTGATGCGGAGCTTATCCTCGATGGCGATGAACGAACCGGTGATAACGTATACTGCTCATCCTGCAGCAGTACCATCAAGGTTTACAGCGGCAAAACAAGTGATGACCTCAAACTTGTCGATGATAACTGATTATCTCTAACCTCTAATACCATTGACCAGACTCGATAAACAACAACCCACCAGGTCCGATCTCCTGGCAGACGCAGTTCGCATTTCCCGTCTCGCCGGAAAGCTGCTGAAAGACCGTCTGTTAACCGACATTTCTGTGGCTCACAAGGGAGAAGTGGATCTTGTCACGGAAATGGACAGATCGGCCCAGGACCTTATCGAGCAGGAGATCCTGGTCAAGTATCCGGATCACGGCATCCTCGCTGAAGAAGACCTCCACATACAGGGCTCAGATGGTTTCCACTGGATCGTCGACCCTTTAGACGGGACGACCAACTATGCCCACCGCTTCCCGGTATTCTCGGTCTCCATCGCCGTAGCCTACAGGAACGATATCCTGTGCGGTGTCGTCTTCAACCCCGTAACGGAAGAGCTGTTCACGGCTATCCGGGGTGAAGGAGCCAGCCTTAACGACATGCCCATCAGGGTTTCCAAAATAAACAGTCTCAACGACAGTCTCCTCGGGACCGGGTTTCCCTACAACATAAGGGAAAGTTCCCAGACCAATCTGGACCATTTCAAAGAATTCGCCATGAGGACCCAGGGTATCCGACGCTGCGGAAGCGCTGCTCTGGACCTTTGCTTTGTAGCCTGCGGACGGCTGGAGGGCTTCTGGGAGCTGAACCTGAAATCCTGGGATATCGCAGCCGGTGCGCTTATCGTCAGGGAGGCCGGGGGGGTAACCACCGATTTTGAAGGCACCGCGCTGGAAATAGACGGATCAAGGGTCCTTGCCAGTAATGGGCACATTCATGAGCAAATGATGGAAATTTTGAAGATCAGTGTTTAGAGTCTAGCTTCTGGTGTCTGGAGTCCAGGACCTGGGGTCTGGACAGTCTACAAAAGATCAAAAACGGGCTAAACGCGAAGGATTCCAAGTTGCGCAAAGTTGATGGACTCGCAATGACAAAAAAACACCCTTAATGATCATTCTTCACTGCTTTCCCACCGCTCCCATGTTCCCATGCTCCCCCGTATCAGTCGGATAATCCGACACCAACGGGGGATACAGCCCTCGCCAGGGTCAGGACGGATACCGTCGCACCCGCACGGCGCAGGATCCTGGAACACGCCAGGACCGTTGAACCGGTAGTGTAAACATCATCAAAAAGTAGAACCCGTTGCCCCCTCACCAGATCAATAGCTCTGCCAGGTACAAAGGATACGGAAGCGTTTCGGCTTCTTTCCTTTGCGGAAAGACCCACCTGGGTACGATTTCCCTTTTTTCTGAGAGCATTCGTCTGAACCTCAACACCCAGTTGCCGGGCGACCGACGCGGCAAGGATATAGGACTGGTTAAACCCTCTTTTCCATCGGCCGTTTAAGGACAGCGGTACGGGTATTAGAAGATCCACCTCGGGGAAGGGATGTAGTGCACCAATGCCCGTGGCAAGCGCATCTTGAAGAGGCGCCATCAGTCCGATCATGCCTCCGTACTTGAATTTGGATAGTGCCTCGGCCACTGCCCCCCGGTACAAAAGCACACCTCGGCACCACTTAAAGGTCGGCCGCCCCTTTATGCAGGCAAGACACAAGTGGGATGCCTGACTGCCCTGAAAGGGCTTACCGCACAGTTCGCAGCATTGCCCTCCAACAGGTTCAAATAAATCAAAACAATCCGGGCAGCAGTGGGGGTAAGGGCCATGAGAGAGTCGGCCGCAGATAAGACAGATGGGAGGGTATATGGCATCCAGGAGTCCACGAGCGATCTCATTCGATAGCATACCTGTCGATATGCAAACGACAAGCCAGTTTAGACTCCTGGATGCATGAGACGCGGTGAGGGGGAGCGTGGGTGAGGGAGAACAGACAGTATCGGCGTGTCGGTGTGTCGGCGTATCGGAGAAAATACCAGTATTTGGGAGGGAATCAAGGTCCAGGGTCTAAATACTGCTTTTGTCATCGCGAACCGTTAACCGAGTGAAGCGATCCCGGGATTGCTTCCGCCTTCGCCAAGGCTACGGCGGACAGGTCGGCATGATCTATGGCCTCGCAATGGCAACGATCGCAACGCCCTGTGCTCTTCGCCCTACGCACTGTCTTTCCCACTGCCTCCTGGGTACTGGGTACTGCTTAAAACAAAGGAACTCCCGTCATTTCTGATGGTTGAGCTATACCCATGATCTTCAGTATCGTCGGAGCTACATCAGCCAGGCGCCCTTCCCTTAAGACAGGGTGTTCAGAGGTAAAACCGGGGGCGACCAGGATCAGGGGAACACTCCTCGTCGTATGTGCGGTGTGCGGCGTTCCGCTGGGATCCATCATCGACTCGGCGTTTCCGTGATCGGAAGTAATTATCAGCACCCCACCTGACTTGATCACCATATCGGAGATCCGACCGACACATTCATCCACCTTCTCGATGGCGGTAACCGCCGCCTCATAAACTCCGGTGTGCCCCACCATGTCCGGGTTGGCAAAGTTCACCAAAACAAAATCGTAGTCCCCGGAACGGAGGCGATCCATGAGCTTGTCGGTTACCTCCTCGGCACTCATCTGGGGCTTGAGATCGTATGTAGGCACATCCTTCGGTGACGGAACAAGGTAGCGATCCTCTCCAGGAAAAACCCTTTCTTCCCCGCCGTTGAAAAAGAAGGTTACGTGGGCGTACTTCTCCGTTTCCGCGATCCTGAGCTGGGTCAAACCGTGTTTACTGATCACCTCACCGAGGATTTCCCCATGCTCCTGTGGTGAAAAAATAACCGGGTATGGGAAGTTCTCATCGTACCGGGCAAGGCAAACATAGGTTGAAAGCTCAGGAAATTTTGATCTTTTAAAACTTTTGAAATCCCGATCATTGAGGGCGTGACTGATCTCCCGGGCACGGTCACCCCTGAAGTTCATGAACACCACACCGTCACCATCACCAATGACCCCAACTGGAACACCCCTGTGGTAAATAACAGTGGGCTGGATAAATTCGTCGGTCTCGCCTCTCTCGTAAGCCTCCTTGACAGCCGACTCACCAGACAATGCCTCAAACCCCTGTCCCGATACGAGGGCGTTATAGCCTTTCTCGACCCTGTCCCACCTGTTGTCCCTGTCCATGGGATAAAAGCGGCCGGCAACCGTTGCCAACCTGACATTTTTCAGGGTAGCCAGGTGCTGCTGGATCTCCTGAATGAAGCCCAGCCCTGAATTAGGCGGTGTGTCGCGGCCGTCCATGAAGGCGTGGACAAAAATACTGTCTACTTTATTTTTCGAAGCCATGGTCGCCAGAGCTTTTATCTGATCAATATGGCTGTGGACGCCACCATCAGACATGAGACCCATTATGTGGAGCCTGCCCGAGGCCCTTTTAACAGTCCTGAACGCATCAAGGAGGACCGGGTTTTCAAAAAACTCCCCGGACTGGATGGCCTTGTTTATTCTTGTGAAATCCTGATAAACGATGCGCCCGGCACCCAGGTTAAGGTGTCCCACCTCTGAATTGCCGATCTGGTGGTCAGGGAGTCCCACATCCATTCCTGCCGCCCCGAGGGTCGTGGTGGGATAGAGGGAGGCCAAGCGGTCCATGACCGGGGTCCTGGCCCCGGCGATGGCGTCCAGACCTTCCCCGGTGGAAACTCCCCAGCCATCGAGAACCATAAGTACAGTGGGGACTTTTTTTACTCTATTCATCAAGAATCTCTCCTTGTTGTCAAAAAAAGTCCCCTCTGGAAGAGGGGATGAGGGGAGTGGGCGAAGAAGGGATGAAGACGCATATTCTCCTCATCTCCTTTTCCCCTTTTCTCCTTTTCTGTAATTTACTCCTCATTCTCATACTGCGGGCTGTCTGCGGGGGTTGATCTTGGCTCAGTCAAGCCTGGCAGAGCAAAACTGTTCCAGAGTCCGCATGATTGGCATCGTGATGCCCACGCATCGACGGTGTGGCTGCAGTTCCCGCATATGAACCTGGGATTCAAACCGTCGGAGAGATCCACGTAAAGACCAAACTCCTTGATAGATTCCTTATATCTCTCTCTCCGCGCGTTGACCTCGCCGAGAAGGGCATGGAGGAGAGGTGATACATAACCGGTGGATTCCACCTTCTTAAGGGCCATATAACTTTCATCAACCATCTCCAGCCGCAGGCAGATCTTCCCGTAGAAAAGGTTAAGGAAAACGTCCTCGGGGGCACTGTCAAGAAGGCCCCGGAAGGTCTCGATGAGCTTGCGGGGATTTTCCTTTTTGATCAGTTTTTCTTCCATAACCTGGAGGAATACGGGGTTATGGTGCCGGTTGTATCCCTCTGTGAGGATCTTCAACCCCTCATCCACCTTGCCGGACCTGATGCGGGCCTCCCCGAGGGCTACGGTAGCGGCTACAAAGTCCGGAGACTCTTTGAGGATATCCCTGAGGGTCTTGACCGCCTTTTCCGCATCACCGTTGTCCAGGTAACCGGCAGCCACCTGGTAGCGAAGACCTAATAGATACGACTGCGATTCCGGTTCTCTTCCAGCCGCCTTGATGAATTTCCGCTGAGTATTCACCGCCCCTTCCCAGTCGCCCTGCTTCTCCTGGATATCCCTGAGGGCGATGAGAGCCGTCCGGTTGGAATCATCCTTGGAGAGGATCTTATTCAGAATTCCCACAGCCTCTGTCAACTGGCCTGCAGCAAGGTAATCATCAACAAGAAACAGAAGAACCCTGAGGTTCCCCGTATGCGCCTCAAGAGCCTTCCTATGAAGCTCAAGTGCTTTCTGGAACTCCCCCAACGCAAGGTAAACCGTACCCAACCTGAAGAAAGGCAAAAGAAACTCAGTGTCCTTGGCCACAGCCTCCTCAAGGAGTTTGACCGCCTGGTTCATTTTGCCCGAAAGGTGGGCATCCACACCGCGGTTGTAAAGCTCCTCGGCCTTGGCCCGCCGTCTTTTCTTCATGCTGACCTGGAAATTGTCATAGGATCTACGTATCCCCCGGAGAGCCAGAAGAGCGAAGACAATGGCCGATCCTATGCCAATAGACAGGAGAACAAGGCCAACAACGGGCAGTTCCACCATCTTTCCCGGCCACACGGTCAGATCGACCGTCCCGTGGTTATAGAAGGCAAAATAGGAGAATAGGATGACGACTATCAGGATAACCATCGTGGCCAGGCGACTCATTTGATCTCACCTCTCTTTTCCAGGTCTTCCTTGCACTGTGCGCAATAGTTGGCTATGGGTCTGACCTTCAGGCGGCCTTCAGGAATGTCTTCACCACACATCTGACAGACACCATAAGTGCCATCCTTGATCCTGTCGATGGTCTTATCTATCTCCCGGATGCGTCGGTTTATCTTCTCATTCCAGGCAAGGGAATAATCGGCAGAGTAACTGGAATCGGCAAGATCCGCCAGATCCATGGCCCCGATCCTGTCCTTGTTCTTTTCCCCGCTTGTAACTCTTTGCAGCTCTACGAGGAGATCCATTCTGTCCTCGAGAAGCTTTTTTTTATAATTTTCCAGGGTCTTGTCGTCCATGAAATCGTTTCCCTTTCAGGCTGGCGATTTTATACCGGGTGTCTGTTTACCGGAAATTTCTTCACTATTCCCTATTCCCTCTCCCCTATTCCTTTACTTATGATACGGCTCTCCCCGTATAATGGTAAAAGCCCTGTACACCTGTTCCACCAGGACCAGCCTTGCCATCTGGTGAGGGAGGGTCACAGCTCCCAGCGATATCATCTGATCCGAATCGGTCAGAGCAGATCTGGCAAGACCGTGGGGACCGCCGATGACAAAGCTGATCAGGTCCACCGAATTAAACATCGCTTTTTCAAACCACGAAGCCAGTTCTTCCGAGGACAAGGTCCGGCCTTTTCTGTCCAGAGCCACCTTCAGATCAGCTTTGTGATGTTCCTTCTTCAACCTGCCGTAGGCCGCCTCGAGATCCTGTGCGCTCCCTGATATCTCCTTGGCGGAATCTCGGACCCGAATGGGTGCATAATACCCTATTCGCCGGCTGTATTCGTCAATAGCCTCCCTGAAGTATGGTTCCCGGATCTTTCCAATTCCAAGCACCTGGATCTTCAACTGGGCTTTATCTCCTCAACCTCAGTCGTAAGATCCAGCCTGGGAGCATCTATCCAGAGCCTCTCTATATCATAATATTCCCTGACGGGTTCAAGGAAAACATGGATGACGACTTCGCCGTAATCCAGAAGGACCCATTTACCCTCCCTGAACCCTTCCTCACCGAGAGCCTTGATCCCTACCGCCTTGTAGGCTTGATTCACGTTTTCGGCCACCGCCTGAGTATGCCTGTCGGAGGTGCCGGTAAGGATCACAAAATACTCCGCAATAGAAGACATCCCCCTGAGATCAAGAACCAGAGGATCAAGAGCTTTCTTATCCAATGCCGCGCCAACGGCCAGTCGAGCCATGTCTGTAGAGTTCAAACCTGTTTTTCCCCTCCATTCACACTTTTTGGGGCCGGTAAAGGCCCTTTTGCTGGATATACTGTAAAACCTCATCGGTAACAAGGTTCCGAATACTGTGGCCCCCAGATACCGCCTTTCTTATCATGCTCGAGGAGACATCCACCGGGGAAACCTGCAGTGTCCTGAGGCTGCCACCGCTGTCGTGCAGATAGACACCTCCAGCTGGAGTATAGCGTTCAGAGAGATTTTTCGGAAGTGGGGTCATCAGGTCCACCGGATAGCCCGGGCGGGTCAATACCACAAGGTGAACCTGGGCCAGAACATCTTCCGAGCGGTACCAGCTGTTGATAAGGGAATAGGCATCCCCGCCCAGGGCCATCCATACCAGGGAGTTCTCCGCTGCTTTACTCACCTCTTTCACCGTGTCGAGTGTAAAAGAAGGGCCCTCCCTGTGCAACTCTATGTCAGAAGCGGTAAGGCTCGGGCAGTTGCCCACAGCAAGCTGCACCATCCGCAGGCGATCCTCGGGGGAGGCCGTGGGAGGCTCACGGTGGGGGGGTATTCCCGCCACCATCATCAGTACCTGGTCAAGCCCGAAGGCCGTTGCAAACTCCTGGGCCACCCGGAGATGGCCAATATGGATGGGATCGAAGGTGCCGCCGAAGATTCCGATTTTGGCCATATCATAAGTCCTCGTAATGGTCAAAATTGGAATCTGGAAAAGGGGAAGAGGAGAGGAGGAGAAGGGGGGAAAGATCTTTAACCTGTTTTGTGTCCCCACGTTTCCGAGTCTCCGTGTCAGCCGGTTTTTCCCCTTTTCCCCTCTTCCCCTCTTCCCCTCTTCTGTCGCTCATTCCCTCAAATGCCCTTCCCCCATTACGATCCACTTCTCAGTGGTGAGCTCCACCAATCCCATAGGCCCTCTGGCGTGGAGTTTGTCAGTAGAAATTCCGATCTCGGCTCCCAGACCAAAAACAAAACCATCGTGGAGCCTCGAGGAAGCGTTCACCATTACCGCGGCAGAGTCGACCTCTCTGATAAAACGTTGGGCGTTGGCATGGTTCATGGTAACGATGACATCGGTGTGAGCAGATCCGTAACGCGCGATATGCCCCATCGCTTCATCCATATCAGCCACAACCTTGACGTTGAGGATCCGGTCCAGGTACTCCATAGGCCAGTCCTCATCAGTGGCCTCCTTCACCCAGGGGGCGGCCTCTTTGGTCTCCCGACAGCCGCGGATCTCTACCCCCTCCTCCCTGAACTTCTCAAGAACTTTCTGGAGGAAGGAACCCGTCATGTCCCGATGCACCAGCATCGTCTCCAGGGCGTTGCACGTACCCGGCCGATTAAGCTTTGCGTTGACGCAGATATCCAGGGCCATCTCGACCTGGGCCCCGCTGTCAACATAGGTGTGGCAGACTCCATCCAGGTGCTTGATCACCGGTATTGTTGAGTTCTCCATGATCATCCTGATGAGACCTTTTCCACCACGGGGTATGATCAGGTCCACGTAATCATCCAGTTTCAGAAGGGCGTGAACCGCAGCCCGGTCTGTCATGGGAACCGCCTGAACAGCCTCCGCAGGCAGGCCGGCCTGGACAACGCTGTCGCAAAAAACCCGCGCCAGGGCATTGTTGGAGTGGATAGCCTCGGACCCTCCCCTCAAAATGCAGGCGTTGCCGGATTTAAGGCAAAGGGCCGCCGCGTCTATGGTCACATTGGGCCTCGATTCATAAATGATGCCGATAACACCAATGGGCGCTCTCATTCGCCCCACTTTAAATCCGCTGGGACGTGTCCAGATCCCGGTCACCTCGCCCACCGGGTCAGGCAGAGCCGCAACCTCGTTTACAGCAAGAGCCATTTCTTCGATGCGATTTTCCGTAAGTTTGAGGCGATCCAGCATGGCTGAGGTCAGCCCGGCTTTTTCTCCTGCCGCAAGGTCTTTCTGGTTTTCCACCATCAGCCTGTCTACGGACTCCCTGAGATGCCGGGCAACGGTATCGAGAGCGTCATTCTTTTGAGCTGGTGCGGCGCCGGAGAGTAAACGTGATGCTTTTCGGGCTTTCTCTCCCATATCGTGCATGAGTTTCTGGATGTCCATGGAGATCTCCTTATCGGATTGGCAGAAGGAGGAATTGGGAAGCCCTTCGACAAGCTCAGGGTCCCGAGCATGGTCGAGGGAGAGGGAGGAGGAATAACATCGCTGAAAACAATCCTATAATACTCGCTAATGGTTCATCCTTTATCCTTCTGATCCGCAGAGATGACAAGGTCATCTCTGTGAATAACTTCAGCCCCCGGGCAGGTTCCCAACACACTCTCTATCTCATCACTGTGCCGGCCCATGATCATTCTTATCTGATCAGAGGAAAAGCAGGTGACACCCCGCGCGATCTCTCCATCGTTGGCGTCCATGCAGCGAACCATGGATCCCGCTTCGAAATCTCCCAGTACCTCTCTTACACCTGCAGGAAGAAGACTTTTATTGAGCTTTTTCAGTGCCTTTGAAGCGCCGGCGTCGATGACCAGCGTCCCCTTCGGCTGGCCGGATGAATAGGCGATCCAGTGCTTGCGCAAAGCCAGCTTCTCAGCCGAAGGCAGAAAAAGGGTTCCCGTTGGATCCCCGTTCAGTACCCTGGTAAGGACACCTTCCCTGCGGCCATCAGCGATGACCGTGGGCACACCCATGTGAGCTGTTCGCTTGGCGGCAAGGACCTTTGAGGACATGCCCCCGGACCCCGATTTCCCCGGACCGCCGGCCATGTTGACGATGTGGCTATCCACCTCCTCCACAACCTCAACCAGCTTGCCATCACCGAGCCTCGGGTCCTTGTCGAACAGGCCCTCCGTGTTGGTGAGGAGGACCAGCAGGTCGGCCTCAGCGAGGTTCACCACCATGGATGCCAGAAGGTCGTTATCACCGAAACGGATCTCTTCCACCGACACGGTATCGTTTTCATTGATGACAGGCACAGCGTTCATCTTCAGCAGGGTCTCCAGGGTGTTGTGGGAAAGAACAAACCGGCGTCGATTTTCGAGACCCTCCCTGGTGAGCAGGACCTGTCCTACCCGCTTTCCGTGGCGCGCAAAAGCATCAGCGTAGGCCTGGACAAGGCGGCCCTGGCCCACAGCTGCCAGCGCCTGCTTGATCTTCATCGTCCGGGGCGACTCCTGGTACCCCATGGCCTGCATCCCCATGAGAATGGCTCCTGAACTGACGATGATAAAATCCCGTTCACCTTCCATGGCAGCCATTTCATCGGCCAGATGGTTTAAAAGGTCTTGATCTATCCCTCCGCCAGGGGCTGCGAGAACCATGCTCCCCAGCTTGACAATGACCCTCTTTCGGCCCTTGAGGATGCTGCGTTTGTCCTCAATCATTGCCCTTTTCCTTAAGTTTTTCGATCATGGTGGACAGTTTCCCCACAAGGGGTGTCAACCCCTCACCAACAGCGGCGGAAATGAGCATGGGTCTGATCCCGGTGTCTTCCTGAAACTTTGCCAGGATACTTTCCCTTTCCTCCGGACTGACCACGTCTGCCTTACTCAGGGCCACGATGAAATCCTTCCGGGCAAGATCGTCGGCATATTGCCCAAGTTCCTGGCGGATCGTCCGATAGGCCTCTACAGGATCGCCATCGCCGGGAGCAAGCCCCACCAGATGGAGGATAACAGATGTTCTTTCTACGTGCCTCAGGAATTGGTGACCCAGCCCTACTCCCTGATGAGCCCCCTCTACCAGGCCGGGAACATCGGCGACTACAAAGCTTCTATCATCGTCCACCCTCACGACACCGAGGTTGGGAACCAGGGTGGTGAAGGGATAATCGGCGATCTTTGGACGAGCCGCGGAGATACGGGAAATCAACGTGGATTTTCCGGCGTTGGGAAGCCCCACGATGCCCACATCGGCAATGAGCTTCAGCTCCAGCACCAGATCCCTTGCCTGCCCGTACCTGCCTTCCTCGCTGATCCTGGGTGCCTGTCTGGTGGGGGTAGCAAAGTTGGAGTTCCCCCTGCCTCCTCTGCCTCCCTTTGCGGGGATGAACTCCCCCTCGGTGAGATCAGCCAGAAGCTCTCCGGTAGAAGCATCCATGATCTGAGTCCCTGGCGGGACTCGCAGGACGACGGGATCACCATCTTTACCGGTCATTTTGGAACCGCGGCCGTGGGCACCGGTTCCTGCGCGGTATTCCCTTTTATATCGAAAATCTATGAGAGTGGAAAGTTGGGGGTCGGTGCGGATAAAAACATCCCCGCCTCGGCCCCCATCTCCTCCATCAGGGCCTCCGCGGGGTACAAACTTTTCACGACGGAAACTGACGCAACCGTTTCCCCCCGCTCCCGATTCCACAAAGATCTTGACGCGGTCGATGAAACTCATCGCGGGGGGGGGTGAATTGCTACTCTGCGCCGAAGACGCTGACCTGTTTGCGGGTCTTGTCCTTGCGCTCGAATTTGACGATCCCGTCCACCTTGGCAAAGAGTGTAAAATCTTTGCCCAGACCGACGTTGGAACCAGGGTGGATGCGAGTGCCACACTGACGCACCAGGATGTTTCCTGCGCGGACAAACTCACCTGCAAACTTTTTAACGCCCCGGCGTTTGGACTGGGAGTCTCTTCCGTTATTTGAACTTCCGCCAGCTTTCTTGTGAGCCATCTTTCTTTCCTCCAAAACTATTGACAGGGTCGCAACAAGTCCGGACGGGACTTTTTGCTCCTCGGTAAGCGAAAAGCGGGGTTTTCGCTTACCTTACAAATCAATGACATACAGTTCAAGTCATTGATTTGGGCACCCCACACGGGGTGCGTTGACAGGGTCGCAACAAGTCCGGACGGGACTTTTTGCTCCTCGGTAAGCGAAAAGCGGGGTTTTCGCTTACCTTACA